>NZ_JBDXMW010000009.1:0-128654 GCF_039939215.1 Marinomonas sp. 5E14-1
TTTTAAAGAGCGTTGCCAATCCACTTAAGCCACTCAACTTCCTAAATCTAATTAAGATGCTAAGCCCTGTCCGTGTCAGCGAGGGCGTATATTAAAGATCTACAGATTTTGTGCAACCCTTTTCAGAGAAAAAGGCTAATTAATATCGTTTAATTTTAAAATACAGTAAAGATCGATCAAAGAACAAACAGCAAAACTATAAATCGATCACTTACCAATCAACAATCGAGTATTAAAGCCCTTTTTTAATACTTTCCCAATCTACACTGGGAGATCTAAGACCATGTCCACCAGCATAACCGGAGCTTTTTGGTTCTTCCCAACAGTCTAGAGATGAAGGATCTAGCTTATAAATTTCCACCTCTAAAGGATGACAAGTAGATAGTGGATCTTTTGCATCAGGCCCCCATAGATCAACAGACAAATCCCCACCAGGGCAACAGGATAAAGCACACAAAAGATCCATCTCTGCAAAGAACTCTAAATAATCTCCTTTTTTTGCAGGGCAAGCTTTCATGAAATATTTATCGTCATCATTAAGCCCTGTACACTGAAAAACATTTAATACATCATGCACATCAAACTCAGTTAAACCATAGGGTAAAACAGCTCGAACAAGATTCGAATGACAATGAAAATCAAAATCTTCGCCTGTTAAAAGTTTATTAACATACGGGTCACAGCGCGTTCCTAATAAATCATGGACTCTACCACCCTCAGCATCCTGGCCATAATCAGCAAGCGTGTCATCTATTATCGTTGCCATTGGTCGAAGAAATGGTAAGGTTGACCAAAGACGGTCATAAGTGCTGACATGCGCACTTTGTAATTGACGAGTACGAGATGCCCACATGCGCTCACGAGGATCATGCTTATTCCACATATTAAAATCCCCAACCTGCGGCCCCTCAGAAACACGAATACGAAACACATGCCCTGCAGGAACTTCCCAAGCCTTTCCTGATCGCATAGGGATTTTAATCGTGTCTACCAATGTTCGCTGAGCACTCCCTTCTTTTAAAGAACTATAAAAAACTTTATCTACTGCTAACTTTGACCCTGATCCTGCTCTGTAGGCCGCTTCAACATTACTCATAATCGACTCCATTTTATTGAATATTTGACTTAGGCTAATGAAAGTGGAAACTCAAATAAAATGACATTTTTTAAATATACATGACAAAAATTAATGAGATTCAATAATGAGGCATCCGTATACTGCGCTACACACTTTTCATCTTGTTGTGCGTTTCCAAAGCTTAAAGCACACTGCAGATCACTTGCACTTAACTGAGTCTGCAGTCAGCCATCAAATCAAACGCCTCGAAGCCCAACTTGGATACAGTTTATTTTATAAATCAGGTCGGCAGCTTAAAACGACACCCGAAGGAAAACGGCTATCCTTGGAATTGTCTGCTCCTTTTGATCATATCGACCAAATACTTTCTGAACCCAAAAACACCACTCACAATACAATTACTCTTTATTGCCTACCGTCATTAATCGAATTTTGGCTACTTCCTCGATTATTAAAATTTAAGGCAGAACACCCTAATTATGAGCTTATTATTAAATATCACTCCTCCTCTCCAGACTATTTGGACGAACACAGCTTACGCATAGGCAGTCATGAACAGGAAAGCCATACACCTTATATACGTTCAAAAATTTTGTCTGGCGAAACAATCCCTGTATGCAGTCCAATTTACATGAATCGACAGCACGTTTTTTCCAGTAAAGATTTATTAGAAACAGACTTATTGCATGACCACACAGAGGAAGGCTGGAGAAATTGGTTTGCTCTTCAAGGCCTCACTTTGAATAAACCAACCCAACTTGTCTATGAAGATTTTCACCTCTTAAAAATGGCCACTATTGCAGCACAAGGCGTTGCTCTGTGCCCAGAAGCACTCATTCAAGAAGATTTAAAGAGTGGAACGCTCATCGCACTGTCGACTAAGAGGAGTAATATCGGTCATTACTATGCTATCGAACAAAATAAGTATGCACATACCAACATCAACACATTAGTTGAATACCTAATTTAAAATCAAAAAGGCCTCCTGATTTTTCAATTAGGAGGCCTTTAAAAGCAGTTACTAATGGACTATTAACCCAACCACTTTCTCGCGTTTTGGAACAAGCGCAACCAAGGTGCTTGCTCTTCCCATTCACTTGGGTGCCAACTGTGTTGAACCGTGCGGTAAACACGCTCTGGGTGAGGCATCATAATAGTCACTCGACCATCTTCTGATGTTAACCCTGTTACCCCTTCTGCAGAGCCATTTGGGTTAAATGGATAGCGTTCTGTCGCTTGTCCATAGTTGTCTACATAACGAAGCGCCACTTGAGCAGATTTCGCCAATGCGGCAATATCACCTTCATTACGATACTCCGTTTGACCTTCACCATGAGCCACCGCAATTGGCATTCTTGAGCCTTCCATTCCTGCTAACAAGATAGAGTTCGATTTCTGAACTTCCACTTGCACAAGACGAGCTTCAAACTGTGCCGATTCATTACGCACAAATTTCGGCCAATGATCCGTACCCGGAATAAGTTCATGTAAAGTCGACAACATCTGACAACCGTTACACACACCTAACGTAAAGGTATCTTTGCGTTTAAAGAAGGACTCAAATTGATCACGAGCTACCTCATTAAAGAGAATGGATTTCGCCCAACCTTCACCAGCACCCAATACGTCACCGTATGAGAAACCACCACAAGCAACTAAGCCGTTAAATTCATCAAGCTTAGTTCGACCAGACAAGATATCACTCATGTGAACATCGACTGGCGTAAATCCTGCTTTGTGGAAAGCCGCTGCCATTTCAACCTGACCATTGACGCCTTGTTCACGTAAAACCGCAATTTTCGGTTTTTTCTCTGCACCAAGGAATGGCGCCATAACATCTTCGTTAAGATCAAAGGTCAATTGTGCCGTTAAACCAGGGTCTTTGGCGTCTAACAAATTATCAAATTCTTGTTGAGCAGATTCAGGATTATCACGCAAAGACTGAATTCGGTAACTTGTTTCAGACCAAACACGTTGCCAGTTAATGCGCGTTTCTTCCAATACAGTTTCACCAGCAAAACGAACACGGATAGTATCGTCACCAGACAAAGTCGCGACAGGTAATACAGATACACCAACTTTTTCGTAAGCGGCAACAATCTCAGCAACATCGAATTCATTTACCTGAACCACCGCACCTAGCTCTTCGCTGAATAATGCTGGCGCAACTTGTGCACGATCTGACACAACAGCATCAAGGTCAATATTCAAACCTAAATGACTCGCAAAGGACATTTCTGTCAACGTAGCAAATGCACCGCCATCAGAACGGTCATGATAAGCAAGTAATTTGCCTTCTGAATTTAATGCTTGAGTCGTATCAAAGAAACCAGCCAATACAGCAGCATCATCCACATCCGGTGTTTTCTGACCAAGCTTGTTATACACCTGAGCAATCACAGAACCACCCAAACGATTTTGGCCCGCACCCAGATCAATCAATAACAAACGCGTATCGGCTTTGTTTTGTAATTCTGGCGTCAAGGTTTGACGAACATCCGCAACAGGGGCAAACGCAGTAATCACAAGAGACAATGGAGAAGTTACGGCTTTTTCTTCACCTTCCTCTTTCCAAACTGTCTTCATAGACATAGAGTCTTTACCAACAGGAATCGCGATATCCAATGCTGGACACAATTCCATACCAACGGCTTTGACTGTTTGATACAGCTTTTCGTCTTCTCCTTCATGACCGGCCGCGGCCATCCAGTTTGCAGACAATTTAATATGGTTACGCTTTGTGATTTTAGCGGCAGCCAAGTTAGTCAATGCTTCACCAACGGCCATACGACCTGATGCTGGCGCATCCAATAACGCCATTGGCGTACGCTCACCCATTGTCATGGCTTCACCGGTATAACTGTCTAATGACGACGTCGTCACCGCCACATCAGCAACGGGCACTTGCCAAGGGCCAACCAACTGATCACGCGCGACCATACCTGTGATCGAGCGGTCACCAATAGTAATCAAGAAGTTCTTACTAGCAACGGTTGGCAAGCTCAAAACACGCTGCGCGGCATCAGCAAGATCAACGTCTACTGCAGTAAAGTCATCCCCAGCAATCACTGATTTATTGCCTTCACGATGCATTTTTGGTGGCTTACCAAACAATACAGACATAGGCAGGTCAACTGGCTTATTACCAAAGTGCGAATCTGCCACTTCTAAATGTAGCTCTTCTTTCGCATCACCAACAATGGCAAATGGGCAACGTTCACGTTCACAAATCGCGGTAAATTCATCAACGCGATCTGGAGAAACAGCCATCACGTAACGCTCTTGCGATTCGTTACACCAAATTTCAAGAGGCGACATGCCAGGCTCATCATTCAGCACTTTACGCAAATCGAAGCTACCGCCGCGCTCACCGTCTTTTACCAATTCAGGCAAGGCATTAGACAAACCACCTGCACCTACGTCATGGATAAAGCTGATTGGGTTTTTGTCACCCAACTGCCAACAACGGTCAATCACTTCCTGACAACGACGTTCCATTTCTGGGTTACCGCGTTGAACAGATGCAAAATCAAGATCTTCGTTACCGTCAGAGGACGCCATTGAAGAAGCCGCACCGCCACCGAGACCAATCAACATGGCAGGCCCGCCCAAGACGATTAACTTCGCACCGACCTTAATTTCCTGTTTTTCAACATGTTCTCGGCGAATATTACCTAAGCCACCCGCCAACATAATCGGCTTATGATAACCACGCACCTCTTCTTGAGAAGCGCCTTGAATTTTTTGTTCGTAAGTACGGAAATAGCCTAAAAGATTTGGGCGGCCAAATTCGTTGTTAAACGCCGCACCACCAATAGGCCCTTCAATCATAATATCCAAAGGCGTCACAATACGAGAAGGTTTGCCGTAATGACTTTCCCATGGTTGTACAAAATTAGGAATCTTCAAATCTGAAACCGTGTAGCCACTCAAACCTGCTTTTGGTTTAGAGCCAACACCTGTTGCGCCTTCATCACGAATTTCACCGCCAGAGCCAGTTGCCGCACCTGAAAAAGGTGAAATCGCCGTTGGGTGATTATGCGTCTCAACTTTCATCAGGATATCGATGTTTTCTTGACTAAAATCGTATTCGCGATTTTCAGGAGACGGATAAAAGCGTCCAGCGAAATGCCCTTCCATCACGGCAGCGTTGTCTTTATAAGCCGACAAAGTACCTTCTGAATTATGCTCGTGTGTGTTCTTAATCATCTTAAACAAAGAGCGCTCTTGCTCTTCGCCATCGATCGTCCACGATGCATTGAAAATTTTATGGCGACAATGCTCAGAGTTCGCCTGTGCAAACATCATTAATTCAATATCAATTGGGTTACGACCCAATTCAACAAACGACTCAACAAGGTAGTCAATTTCATCGTCTGCTAACGCTAAGCCTAACGTTTGGTTTGCCTCAACCAACGCTGCACAGCCACCAGCCAACACATCAACACTTGCCATTGGTGCAGGCTCTGCATGAGAGAACATACTGCTTGCGTCGCTTAATGCCGGAAGCACGCTTTCAGTCATTCGATCATGAAGAATCATCGACAACAAATCTAACTCTTCCAGCGTTAATGGCTGAGAACTGTGAATAAAGTATTCCACGCCACGCTCAACACGAGACACAGTTAACAATCCACAGTTATGGAGAATATCCGTCGCTTTAGATGACCAAGGTGAAATGGTACCTAAACGAGGAACCACTAACACGCTTTGTTCAGACGAGTGAATTTGGGAAGATTTAGGACCGTAAGCCAAAGCGCGTTCAAGAACGGCCTCTTGCGCAACCGTAAGTGTTTGATGGTCAGCCAACTCCACGAAATGGAGAAATTGAGCATCCACATCAGTAACCGATGCAACAGATGCTTTCATATTGGCCAATAACTTTGCCTTGCGAAACGCCGATAGCGCTGCGGAACCATGCAGGGTTAGCATGTTGAGTCTTGCCTCATTTTGTAGTTTTGGGGGAAATGCTGCGGTATTTTAAATCAATGAGGCAAATAGAGGCTAGCGGAGTCTGAAATTTCTGCGCAAATTAATGAAAAAAAGTGGTTAAGGTGATTTTTTAGCCAGTTCTTTTAATTTCTTCTTTTGCTCACGGCGCATTTGAAAAAACGTTGTTAATTGCACTGACGCCTGTTCGGACAACACGTTTTCTGTCACCTCGACGCGATGATTTAAAAAAGGCGCATCAAAAAAACATCCTTGGCTCACCACCGCACCACTTTTAGGTTCCGTCGCGCCATACACCACCCGACCAATGCGAGCATGAACAATCGCACCCGCGCACATGGAACACGGCTCTAACGTCACATATAGCGTGGCATTCGGCAAGCGATAATTACCAACAGCTTTACACGCCATGCGAATAGCCTGAATTTCAGCGTGCGCCGTTGGATCACATAATGAAATCGGGGAATTATAACCTTCGCCTATCACTTCTCCCTCTAATACAACAATCGCACCGACTGGAATTTCATTTTCTGATGCCGCTTTGCCCGCCAACTCAAGCGCTCTTTCCATCCATTCTTGATCTTTCATTATTGATTCACCTCAAAGCGCTGACATTGCTTTAAATACATAATTGCCTTTCATGCACAAACCGCTCTACACTCAGTTCAACAAGATAATAAACACAAGGAGATTGAACTCATGCAAACAGTGGCAGACTTAATGTCGAAAAACTTAATTACTCTAAAAGAAAATGACTCCTTAGCGAAAGCCAAAGAGTTGATGCACGAAAAAAACATCAGAAATATTCCTGTTCTCAATGATCAGGAGGAATGTGTTGGCATGTTGACGCAACGAGAATATCTACGTCACGCCTTTCATTTGGTTAGTCAGTTTGGCACCCAACAAATATCCAAAAAAGAGCAACAAACACCTATCGCCAATGCTATGAACAAAGACATATTAACAGTCAACCCAGACATGAAGTTAAGTGCCGCGGCAGAATTTTTCATCGAAAACAAATATGGGTGCTTGCCAGTTATTCAAGATGACAAACTTGTCGGCATACTCACACCCATTGATTTCGTAAAACTAGCCAACAAAATGCTCAAAGAATCAGCCTAACTAAGCACTCGCTAAATGTTCATTGGAGCTAGAAGCGGAAAGTTTCGCTTCTGACTCTATATGAACATCAAGAGCTTGAACCCCAAAATCCGTATCGGACAAGATAAAGCTCACCGCTTGGCCTTTTCGAAGTGTTTTATGCCCATCACGAACGATAGATTTGTAATGTACAAAGACATCACTCTCTTCCTCTCTTTTGATGAAACCAACACCTCTAGCGTCATTAAACCACTTAACTTTTCCAGTTAATCGTTCCATTACCTTCGCCTCTTTTTTTATTTTTATTAAAGTAAGCGCAAGACGGATTGTCGATATGACAACCCGCCTTTGTCTATTTTACAAAGATTCTATATTGATTTTTTGTTCTTCTAGCTTGCTAACCGTCAACTGTAAGTCGTCACATTTAGCGCGCTCTTTCTCAACAACGACTGCCGGCGCTTTCGCCACAAAACTTTCATTCGATAGCTTACCTTGTATACGCTGTAATTCTTTGGACGCCTTATCGATTTCTTTCTGTAATCGAACCAACTCGGCGCCTTTATCAATTAGACCTGCCATTGGCACTAACACTTCCATGTCACCAACCAGTGCTGTCGCAGACATAGGAGCTTCATCACCCGACTCCAACCAAGTCACTGTGCCTAGTTTCGCCAATGTTTGCAAGAAAGTCAGGTTCGCTTCAAGGCGTAATTTATCCTGATCTGAGCCATTACGGAACAGCACGGTCAAAGGCTTAGAAGGAGAAATATTCATTTCACCTCGAATATTACGAACACCTTCGATAACGCCTTTTAACCAATCAACATCCGCTTCCGCTTGAGCGTCTTTTTTACTCTCTTCAGCTTCTGGGTATTGCGCCACCATCACAGTGTCACCACTTACGCCAGCCAATGGAGCAACGCGCTGCCAAATCTCTTCGGTTAAGAATGGCATCATAGGATGAGCTAAGCGTAAGAAAGCTTCTAGAACACGCACTAGAGTGCGACGAGTTCCAGTCAATTGAGCCGCTGTTGCATTTTCATCCCACAGAACAGGCTTAGACAATTCCAAATACCAATCACAGTATTCGTGCCACATAAACTCATACAAAGCCTGTGAAGCCAAGTCATAACGGTGAGTTTCAAAGGCATGATTCACCGCTTCTTCCGCATGCTGCAAACGTGAAATAATCCATTTATCAGCAAGAGATAACTCAACATCAGCACCACTTTGTCCGCAATCTTGATCTTCTGTATTCATCAACACATAACGCGTTGCATTCCAGATCTTATTACAGAAGTTGCGGTAACCTTCTAGGCGATTAAGGTCGAATTTAATATCACGACCACCAGAAGCCAAAGAGCATAGAGTGAAACGCAAAGCATCTGTTCCGTAAGCTTGAATGCCTTCTGGATAAGTCTCACGGGTATTTTTTTCAACTTTCTCTGCCAAGCGCGGCTGCATCATACCGTAGGTACGCTTTGCAACCAGTGACTCAATATCAATACCGTTAATCAAGTCTAAAGGATCAATAACATTCCCTTTTGATTTCGACATTTTATCGCCACGTTCATCACGAATAAGGCCTGTAATGTAAACTGTTTTGAACGGCACTTTATTGGTGAATTTCAACGTCATCATAATCATTCTGGCAACCCAGAAGAAGATAATGTCGAAGCCTGTTACCAATACATCGGATTCACTAAACTCCGCGAAGTCCTGTGTTTCTTCGGGCCAACCTTGTGTTGCAAAGGTCCAAAGCGCGGAAGAAAACCACGTATCTAAAACATCTTCATCTTGTGTTAATTTAAGATCCGCCGCCAAGTTATATTTAACTCGTACCTCTGCCTCATCTTTGCCTACATAGAACTTACCATCAGCATCGTACCAAGCTGGAATTTGATGTCCCCACCACAGTTGACGAGAAATACACCAATCTTGTAAATCACGCATCCAAGCAAAATAAGTGTTCTCCCACTGCTTAGGAACAAACTGAATATCACCATTTTCAACCGCTTCGATCGCAGGCTTCGCCAAAGTCTCAACAGCAACGTACCATTGATTGGTTAGATAAGGTTCAATGACGGTATTACCACGCTCACCACGAGGTACTTTTAGTTTGTGATCGGCTATCTTCTCAAGCAAACCTAATGCGTCGAAATCGGCAACAACGGCTTTACGAGCTTCAAAGCGATCCATTCCACGATATTTTTCTGGAGCAACGTTATTAATCGCCGCATCATCCGTCATAACATTAATCAGCGGCATGTCATGACGTTTACCCACTTCATAATCATTAAAGTCATGAGCAGGGGTAATTTTCACACAACCAGTACCAAACTCTTTATCTACATACTCATCCGCCACAATAGGAATACGGCGACCAACTAATGGCAACTCAACCTCTTTACCAACCAATGCAGTGAAACGCTCATCATCTGGCGCTACTGCAACTGCAGCATCACCAAACATAGTTTCAGGACGTGTCGTAGCCACCACAATGTAATCTTTACCGTCTTCTGTTTTTACACCATCTGCTAGCGGATAACGGAAGTACCACATAAAGCCATTTTCTTCTTCAGAAATCACTTCCAAATCAGAAATAGCCGTATGCAAAACGGGATCCCAGTTAACAAGACGCTGACCACGATAAATTATGCCTTCATCGAACAGGCGAACAAACACTTCTTGGACCGCCGCAGACATACCAGGATCCATAGTGAAACGTTCTTTATCCCACGCAACAGAGTCACCCAAGACTCGCATCTGATCAGAAATAGTGCCACCAGACTCGCCCTTCCATTCCCATACTTTTTCAAGGAATTTCTCACGACCAAGATCATGACGAGTTAGATTCTGTGCAGCCAACTGACGCTCGACCACCATTTGTGTCGCGATACCCGCGTGATCACTACCTGGCTGCCATAATGTTCGGCTACCTTTCATACGTTCACGACGAATCATGGCATCCATCAAGGTATGCTGGAAAGCATGCCCCATATGCAGACTGCCAGTCACGTTAGGCGGTGGAATCATGATAGAGAAAGGCGTGCCGTTGCCTTGAGGTGAAAAATATCCACCTTCTTCCCAACGTTTATAAATAGGTTGTTCAATACTCTGAGGTTGGTAGTTTTTTTCCATTATGGTGTCTTATAGCTCTTTATGTAGCGGTCAATTTGATTTTGCGGAATTATAGCTTGTTGAAACAAGATAAAAAATAACATGCACACTATTAAACGTATCAACCGTGTGCAAAACACAGAAGATTAATCTTTTTTGTAAGTACTACTGGAGGAATACAAGGCCTCCATTACTTCAGAAACCAATTCAGGTAAGCGTTTTTCAAGAACACCCGCAATGGTTTTTGCAATAAGTTCTTGCGAAAAACCAGCAGAGGGAACGTCTTCCACTTTGTCATTATTCAAGCCATCGAGCGTCTGCGTCAAATGGTCTTCTTGGCTAGCACATGCAGCCACTTGCTCAGCAACAACATCCATCAAAATTGGAATATCATCTTGATTTCTCAACGCTGAAATCAATGTATCTTCATCTGGTTCAAAAACTTCGTTCTTTTGAGTGGCGACATCTGACATAAGGTAAACCAATATTCAAAAACAATATTCGACAGCTGAGCACATCAAGCGGCTCATCCCATTATTTATCTTTTCAACTTTCGCATTGCAGCACTTAAAAGTCCACCCTCACCCACTTTTCCCGACCAACAAGCAAGCCAAATAAAAAAATAAAACCTTGATAGCATTCACTTTTATATACAAAAAAGCAGTGGTAAAAAATCACCACTGCCTTTTATTCACCATTGATTTTTAGCTTATACTTTCGCTAACAGATAACGAGTCAATAAAGCAACAGGACGACCACTCGCACCTTTGCTTGCGCCTCCAGTCCAAGCTGTACCAGCAATATCCAAATGCGCCCAAGGGTAAGATTCCGTAAAACGAGAGAGGAAACAAGCTGCTGTTACTGAGCCTGCCTCTGGACCACCTATGTTAGCAATATCCGCAAAGTTACTGTCCAGTTGTTGCTGATATTCTTCATCTAATGGCATTTGCCAAACCTTATCTGCTGCCGTTTGACTCGCCGCTTTCAGTTCAGAGGCCAAGTCATCGTTGTTAGCGTACATACCAGAATTCACGCTACCCAAAGCAACAACACACGCGCCCGTCAAAGTAGCAATATCGACTACAGATTTCGGCTCAAAACGTTCGATGTATGACAACGCATCACACAATACCAAACGCCCTTCTGCGTCCGTATTCAAAATTTCAACGGTTTTGCCAGACATCGTTTTCACAATATCGCCCGGCTTCGTCGCACGAGCGCTCGGCATGTTTTCTGCCGCCGCGACCACGGCTGTGAAGTTAAGCTTAGGTTTCAATTCGCAAATGGCTTTCATCGTTCCGAAGACACTTGCCGCACCACACATGTCGTATTTCATTTCATCCATTTTCGCGCCAGGCTTCAATGAAATACCACCCGTATCGAAAGTAATACCTTTCCCTAACAAGACATGAGGCGCATCGCCTTCTTCGCCACCGCGATAATGCATAACGATCAAATAACTTGGCTGATCACTACCATGCCCGACAGACAATAGGCAGTTCATACCCAATTCGTCCATTTTAGATTCGTCTAACAACTCAACATCGATAGAAAACTCTTCTGCTAATTGTTGAGCTTTTGACGCTAAATAACTTGGCGTACATACGTTGCCAGGCAAGTTGCCCAACTGACGAGCAAACGCCGAGCCATTTGCTGTTGCCGTGCCTATCGTCAATGCTGTTTCATCCGAACCTTGGATCAACAAAGACGCCACCTTAGTTGCTTTCTCAGCATCACTCTCTTTAAAGCCAAGAAAATTATAAAAGCCTTCGTTTAGCCATTGAGACACCAATGCAATAATGTCCGATTCAGAACGCCCTTTTAAGGTCAGCGCCGCACTGGCAACCGCAACAGATTCATAAGGCAAACCTTTAATTTGAGCCGCAACCGCCGCAATCACTTTACGTGCCTGCATATCACTCAATTCAGCGTCTTTACCAATACCTACCAACAAAACAGCTTGAGCAAAATCTTGCGTCATAAGTGGAAGCAATAATGTCTGTGCCACACCGCCTTTAAAGACGGCCGTGTCACGTAACTGGGAAATTTGCCCAGCAACGTTTTCATCAATCCATGCGGTAGATTCAGGCAATGCGCCTTCTGCAGGAACAAAAGCAACAAGCAAATCTGCTTGCACTGTAGATAAGCGATCAAATAGCGCCATATTCATGAAAAAACCCTCAAGCAAATAACTTTCAAAAAAAACTGGATAATGTCCTTCTTACCACGAGATAATGGGGCCTTTCGAAATGTAATCAACTCTACGTGTAAAAAAGTAGAATTCATCCAGAGGTGACTTTGAGACTATTCAGATACTTAGCGAAAGAAGTACTTGTGTCAACCGCTGGCGTTACCCTTATTTTATTACTTGTGACGCTAGGCAGCCGCTTTTCTTCCTACCTAAGCCGCATAACCGAAGGCAAAATGACTTTCGAGTTCTTATTCATCATCCTTGGTTACCACATTCCAAGCTTCATACAAATGGTACTACCGCTAGCTTTCTTCCTATCTCTATTACTCGCTTTCGGTCGTTTGTACATAGAAAATGAAATGTCAGTCCTCTTCTCCAGCGGCATCAGCAAAATGAAACTGGCAGGCTACACTCTGGGCATTGCGATGATTGTAGCCACAATAAGCGGCAGCATTAATTTCTGGATTGCACCGTACAGCGAATACAAAGCCGAAGAAGCATCGCAAGAACAAAGCCAACTCTCTTCTTTCGATTTATTAATACCTGGCCGCTTTGAAGGCAGTGGACAAAAGACTATCTACGCAGAAAGTTTCACCCATGATGAAGGCTGGATAAACCAAGTCTTTCTTTCAGATATTGTTCACAAACAAAGTGGCAATACACTGGTACAGACTCTCGCCGCTTATGTTGAACAGATTTCTGTTCCCGCTGAGAACAACCAACGCTATCTTGTTTTTAAAGATGGCACTCGATACGAAGGCAAACCAGGCACTGCGAATTATCGAGTGACCCAGTTTGATACTTACGCTGTCCAAATAGAGAATAGCTCCACAGGAGTTATTGACAAACCTCACACAAAAAGCCTTACTGAGCTCATAAAAAGCTCAAAAATCTTAGATCAAGCAGAACTCCAGTGGCGAATTTCTCTCGTTATCATAATTCCAGTCTTAGCCATCATTGGGCTTTCCCTGAGCCAGGTAAATCCTCGACAAGGACGCTTCTTTAAAATGCTGCCCGCCATTCTTATTATGATCTTTTACATAGCCATGCTTATTTGGGGGCGAACCGGCATAGAGAAAGGCCGCATTCCTACCTATTTAGGCTTATGGTGGATTCATGGCGTCTTTACTATTATAGCGACTGTACTTTTCATGCAATACAACCAAGTATTTGCACGTCGCAGAAAAGCATCAACAAGCCAACTAAAGCAAAGCTAGCGAGCAAAAGTACTTATGAATAAAATAGATAAATACATCTCCAGCAGCGTTTTATGGTCTTTTTTAATAGTGTCATTAGTACTACTTGGTTTAGATTTCACCATCACATTTATCGAGCAAATCAAAAAAGTAAATGAAAGCTATACTATTCAATCTTTACTCCAAGTAATGACCCTACGTTTACCCGGAAAATTCGCAGAGTACATTCCGATCGCTTCTTTAATTGGCACTCTCATTGGCCTAGGCTCGCTTGCTTCCACATCGGAATTAACTGTCATGAGAGCCGCAGGAATGCCTATCTGGCGAATCGGCCTCTCCGCATGCCAACCCATTCTTTTCATCTCATTACTAGGGATAGGCATTTCTGAATTTGTGGCACCCGCCGCAGAACAAAAAGCCAACTTAATAACAAAAGTTGAAGACCAAAAAAATGGTGAGTTTTCATTAAGTGGTGGAGTCTGGTTAAAAGCGGATAATAACTTTGTTTATATAGACGCAGCAGACAGTGAAGGAAAGCTCTATGGAGTACAAATTTTCTCACCCAATGATCAGCAACTCAGCCACATCATTACTGCCGAAAGCGCTCAACATATAGAAGACTCCACGTGGCAGCTCAATAGCGTTATGGAGACAACCTTCTACCCAGATCATATTGATTCAAAAAGTCTTATTCAAAACACCTGGACAATAAACATACAACCAGAACATTTATTTCTGGCTTCTCAAGACCCAGAGGCCTTGTCCTTAAGCCAACTAGTAAGCTACCAAAAATACCTTAGCCTACAAAAGCTCGACTCATCCCAATACGAGTTACAGTTTTGGATGACAGCGTTACGACCTCTAGCCTCTCTTGCTTTGGTTCTTGTGGCCTTATCAAGCGTCTTTGGGCCATTAAGATCATCCACTATGGGCGGGCGAATTTTCTCTGGCGTATTAATAGGAATTGCATTTCAGAACGGATTAAATTTATTTGGTCGAATGAGTGTTGCTGTCGACTTTCCACCTATTTTTGGTGTGAGCATTCCCATTTTGATCTGCTTTTTGGCTGGCGTCATTCTGATTCGACGAAGAGGTTAAGCATCACCAAAGACACTCAACCTTCCACGTAAACCGATAACATAAAACAGCTAACTTTTTATGAAGCGAGCAATTCTATTCAAGGCTTCTTCTAATCGCAGCTCATCACAAGCATAAGCAAAACGAACGTATTTATGGGCATTTTTAACCCCAAAATCGGCTCCTGGGGTTAAAGCCACTTTTTCACTTTCCAATAAAGCCAGACACCATGCCATTGCATTCTCAGTAATAGAGGAAACATCTACATAGACATAAAAAGCACCGTGCGCTGGCGCAACAACGGGCAAGCCAATATTCTTAAGCCCTGCCAATAAAACCAATCTACGTGCATTCAATATTTTTCGACGCTCTTCGCATTCACTAAGCACAGCAGGAGAAAAAGCCTCAATGGCAGCATATTGAGAAACACTTGGAGCAGAAATAAATAGATTCTGCGCCAACTTGGTCGCCCCCTCTATCGCCCACTCAGGTACAACCAACCAACCTAAACGCCACCCCGTCATTGCAAAATATTTTGAAAAGCTATTAATAACAAAAATATTGTCATCAATTGATAGTGCTGAGAAATCTTCACCTTCGTAAACAAGCCCTTGATAGATTTCATCAACCAACAAATGACCGCCCTGTTCCTGCACTTCTTCCCAAGCATTCGCTATGTACTCTTTACTCAGTACCGCTCCTGTTGGATTAGACGGCGACGCTAACCACAATCCTGTCGTCTTATCACTCCAGTTTGATGGCAAGCGAACCAGATCCATCTCGAACCCACGCTCAACGTCAGTCTCAATAAGCTTAGCAGTCGCTCCTACCTGAACAAGAAAATGCCGATTACAAGGATAACAAGGGTCCGGCATCAAAATCTCATCTCCAGCATCCACCATTAAAGACGCCATTAACAACAAGGCTCCAGAAGCACCCGGCGTCACAATAATTCTTTCCGGTGCCACATCGACTTGATAGCGACTGGCGTAATCCTGACTAATTGCCTGTTTTAGCTCTGGCAAACCTGTCGCCGAGGTGTAACCTGTTTTACCCGCTTCGATCGCCTGAATACCTGCTCGATTCACCTCTTCTACCGCGACAAAATCCGGCTCACCAATTTCAAGATGAATAACATCTTCCCCTTGCGCCATTAGCGCCTTCGCTCGCTCCAAAATAGCCATTACTTGAAACGGTGCAATGTCATCAACTCGTGCCGCCAATTTATGCTTTTTCATTAAGCGCTCTCTACCTTTTTTAAACTTTTCATAGACGTTTGCGTAAAAAATAGTGGTTTACAGTGAAATTATCTGGTAAGTTTCCGGCCGAAAATTAAACCACCTAATCTTATTAGTTTACAGGTTACCACAAGGGACACCTGCGAAGTGAGGCAATGCTATGCCAGAAATGAACCCTGATTCATTAATGAAAGACTTCACCCCTTATGTTGCTAAGGATGGCGAAGAATACATGAACGAGAACCAGTTGGCGCACTTTAAAAGCATTCTATTCAACTGGAAGCAAAATCTGATGGAAGAGGTTGATCGTACGGTTCATCACCTCAAAGAAGAAGCAGTAAACTACGCTGACCCTAACGACAGAGCCAGCCAAGAAGAGGAATTCAGCCTAGAACTTCGTGCTCGTGATCGAGAACGTAAACTGGTGAAGAAGATCACTCAGACAATGGAACGCATTGACGCCGATGACTACGGTTTCTGTGATGAGTGCGGCATCGAAATCGGCATTCGCCGCTTAGAAGCTCGCCCAACAGCAACCATGTGCATCGATTGCAAAACATTGGCTGAGATTAAAGAGAGACAAATCGGCGGCTAATTTAGTGCCCAACGATCTCCATTCATTGTCGATCAAGTATCGAGGCCGTTTTGCGCCTTCGCCAACCGGCCCACTCCATTTTGGCTCCCTAGTCAGCGCATTAGCGAGCTATTTGGATGCAAAGAAACACCAAGGTGACTGGCTTATCCGCATCGAAGATGTCGATGGTACTCGCTGCAAAGAAAGCTTTGCGAGCCAGATTCTCAACACCCTCCATAGCTACAACCTTTTCTCTGACGAAGATATCAGAACACAAAGCAACCACACTCAAATATACGAGCAACAGCTCTCCAATTTAAAAAGCAAACAACTCGTTTTTCCATGCAATTGCACACGACAATCTCTTACTCAAAATAATGGACTCCATCCAAGCACCTGCAAAAGCACGACAAACCAACCTCACTCTTGGCGTTTAAAAGCCAGCGATGCAGTCTATGAATACGAGGATCTCATTCAGGGAACCTTGAGCTTTGCCAATGATTTAAAAAACAACACGCCCATCCTTAAAAGAAAAGATGGCTATTTTTCCTACCAACTTGCTGTTGTCGTAGACGATCATTTGCAAGAAATCACACACCTCGTAAGAGGTGCGGATTTAATCGAAACCACAGCACAGCAACTTTACTTATACGATCTGTTTGAGTGGACTCCACCGAGCATTTGTCATATCCCACTTATCACCAATAAAACAGGCGACAAGATCAGCAAGCAAAACCACGCTAAACCGATTAAAAATGGCGATATTTCAACACTTCTACGCGCACTCCATTATTTAGAAATAAACCTAAACTCGCCGCAGTCAATCGAAGAAGCCTTACAGCTAGCAATAGACGCCTGGAAACCAAATAAACTGCGCAACATCAAATACCTACCTCTCGAAGAACAAGACCAGCACTTCATTTCTTAATTCTCACTTGAGAGTTAAACTCCAGATACCCTTTACTCGCCTTCACATAATACGAGATACACTAACTCGACCACCTTATAATTACGTGTGTATAATGGTTACATCAGTTACAAGAGGTGACACTTAATGCACAGCATAATGATTATTTGCCCGGATCACTCGCCACTCAAAGAGTCTGAAAAGTGGTTATCAAGGTACGGCTTTCAAGTAAATTCAGGTACATCCCTTGAGCAAGTAGATAAATATTATGAAATCAGTGAGTTCAACCTTTTATTGGTTGATCAAGAAATCATCAACCACTTAAATAACAACAAAGCAGCGCTCCCACAAACACCTCGCCATATCATCTTAGACGCTAGACCCAGCCTAAGCACAGGCACATATAACATGTCACAAGGGGCAGCTTACTACCTTCCCCTACCAACAGATTCAGAAACACTACTCAAGCATGTAGTTGATGTACTCGAGCAAAAAGAAAGCATAGAACAAACCACTCCAGTTCTTTTCTCTAACACTAGCTCTCACACGAAAGATTCACTCCCACTAGGAACACCAGGCAGCGACATCATTGGACAATGCCCTCCAATGCTCGACCTTTTCAGAGACATTAAAAAAATCGCTGCAACCGATGCCACAACACTCATTCGCGGAGAGTCTGGAACGGGCAAAGAATTAGTCGCCAAAGCCATTCATAACACTAGTCTCAGAAAGCACAATCAGATTGTCAGCATCAACTGTGCAGCAATCCCAGAAAACCTAATAGAATCAGAGCTTTTTGGCCACGAAAAAGGGGCATTTACAGGCGCCACAGCCGCCCATGACGGTTTAATAAAAACCGCAGACAAAGGCACACTTTTTCTTGATGAAATAGGCGAATTACCCTTAGAAGCACAAGCAAGACTATTAAGAGTTTTACAAGAAGGCGAAGTTCGACGAGTCGGTGCAACAGAGTACAAAAAAGTCAATATTCGACTAATTGCAGCGACGCACCGAGATCTATTCGACATGGTCAAAAAAGGTCGATTTCGAGAAGATTTATATTACCGTTTATACGTTATGGAATTACTCCTGCCACCTCTGAGAGAACGAGGAGACGACATATCTATGATCGCGAAAGCCCTGCTCGAAAAAGCCTGCCAGAAACACAACAAACCCACCAACCACTACAGCCGAACATTCGACAAAGCGATTCGGTCACACCACTGGCCTGGAAATGTACGAGAACTTGAAAACGCCATAGAAAGAGCCGTTATTTTAAGCCCACCAGAAAGAGTGGAAGCAGCTAACTTAAAACTGGCCGCCCAGCAAAATAAGCCAAACAATCTCGACAAGGCATTGGAGTCTAATACCACCTCTCAGAAAGGCACAACATTGGACGACTACCTAAAACACTTCATCCTTACGCACCAACACAAGATGACAGAAACCCAACTTGCACATTCTTTGGGCATATCAAGAAAAAGCTTATGGGAAAGACGACAAAAATTGACAATCCCCAGAAAAGTAACAGAAAAAAGGTAACACTTGATACCAAAATACCCAAAAAATAAAAACAATATTGTAAAAAAAGTGTCCAATATTTTCATAAAACACAATAAAATCAGCATCTTATTATTTTTGGCACAACAAATGCTTTATAGATTTCACAACGATAAGAAGATTGACAAAGAATAAGAATAAGTTAGTCGTCGTATGTAAGTTCTTAAAAATAAAAATAAAATATAAGAACACCATGACCTCTTCAAATAAAAATAAAAAATTGAGGTCGTGGGTGGAAAATCGCTTTGGATAATTGATTTTTTTAGATATTCAAGCCCTAGGGCAATGAAAACAATGCAAAAATAAAAATAATACAGAAGTAGAACTGCAAAAGCAGCACTAACTTTGTTTTCGGAACTAGTATCTTCATGTATCCAAAGCGATTATTTTGTTTACTACTTAAGTAAATCAACTATCGCTTCAATAACACCTCAACCTCGCATCGAATTAAATCAGCCCTTTATCCGTGTAACTTCACAGCATCACGTGTAGAATATATATTTTCGTTAACTTTAAAATTTGTTGTCTAATGTTTACAGGATTAAAATCTCTGGTACACAAAGCTACCTCACTGTTATCTTCACCCAAGATACAGTCATACCCTATTGTTATCCCTCGCGACCAACACAGCTTATCTCGTCAAGACTTAAGTCCAAATGCGGTCAAAGTACTGTATCGTTTAAATAAAGCAGGTTATGACGCGTACCTTGTTGGTGGCTGCATTCGAGACCATATCATTGGCGCGAAAACAAAAGATTTCGACGTAGTAACAAACGCCACGCCAGAAGAAGTTCACGCAACCTTTTCAAACTCTAGGCTGATCGGCCGTCGCTTTAAACTCGTCCACGTAACCTTTGGCCGAGAAATTATCGAAGTATCTACTTTTAGAGCAAACACAGCTCAAGATGACAAAGAAAGCACGCCACAAACTTCCTTGAAAGGTAAAGACTCTGCCCGTTCAACTCACGGCATTGTGTTACGAGATAATGTTTATGGCAGCATTGAAGAAGACGCCGAACGACGCGACTTCACTTTCAACGCCCTTTATTACAATGTTCAAGATTTCAGCATCCACGATTTCTGTGGTGGACTAAAAGACATCGAAGACAAAAAAATCCGCATCATTGGCGATCCTAGACAGCGCTATCAAGAAGATCCTGTACGCATGCTACGAGCCATTCGTTTTGCCGGTAAACTAGGATTCGAAATAGAAGCATCAACAGCAGCGCCAATTAAAGAAATGGCGCATTTGCTAGACCATATTCCACCTGCTCGCCTTTTTGAAGAAGTATTAAAGCTACTAGGCAGCGGCAACGGCATAGAAACCTTTGCCTTATTGCGCCAATACGGATTGTTCCGTTATTTGTTTCCAGATACTGACGCCTTACTGCAGAGCGGCTGGAAGCGAGATGATATCGATCCGGAAGCCTTCATCTTGCAAGGTTTAAAAAATACCGACAATCGCATTCAAAACGATAAAACCACTGCGCCGTATTTCTTATACGCGATTCTACTTTGGCCGAGCGTTACCTTACGTCACGAAGAATTTGAAGCGCAAGGTATGCCGACAACGCCAGCGCTACACCAAGCTGCTAACATGGTGCTCGACAATCAGGTTGCTTCAACAGCAATCCCACGTCGTTTCTCTACACCAATGAGAGAAATTTGGGATATGCAGTTCCGCCTACCAAAACGCTACGGCAAACGCGCCTTCGTATTACTTGATCATCCTCGTTTCCGTGCCGGATTTGATTTCTTACTTATCCGAGAAATGAGTGGCACTCAACTTAATGACTTAGGTGATTGGTGGGAAGCTTTCCAACACGCGACGGAAAGCAAGCAACGTGAATTAATCAAAAGCATTGACGCTCGCACCAACGACAAAGAAGGCCCTAAAAAACGTCGCCCTCGTCGTCGTAGAAAAAGCAACGGATCCGCTAATAAAAACACCAATACAACAAGTGAAGCTGCTAGCGAATAAGAGGACGACGCTGTGATACAAGCTTATATTGGCCTCGGCAGCAATCTTGAAAACCCCGTTGCGCAAATTCAGCAAGCCATTAAGACGCTACGAAATCATAATAGCGTGCATGCTTTTCACGTCTCACCCATCTATAGCAGCAAGCCCGTTGGCCCACAAGATCAACCTGACTACATTAACGCCGCCGCAACGTTTATGACGGAACTTTCTCCTCTTACACTGCTCGATTTATTACAAAATATTGAGCAAGCGCAACGAAGAATCAGAGAGCGCCATTGGGGACCACGCACACTCGACTTAGATCTGTTATTGTATGGCCAAGAAACCATACAAAACTCAAGACTCACAGTACCTCATGCATTTATGTTGGAACGTGGGTTTGTTATGCAACCACTTAGTGATCTTGCTCCCGATATGCTCTTGGCCAACGGCAAAACCGTGACCGAGCAGTTACACCAACTTGATACCAGCGATTTGGTCTTTATCAAAGAAGAATAAACTATGTATTCAGATAACACGCAAAGAAAACTCACCAAGCCTGTGACTTTATCGACTCTAAAACAGATGAAGGCAGACCAAGAAAAGATTTCCGTACTTACCGCTTATGACGCCTCTTTCACTAACGTAATGAACGCCGCCGGCGTGGAAATGATTTTAGTCGGCGACTCTTTAGGCATGGTAATACAAGGTCGAGACAGCACACTTCCTGTCACCATTGAAGATATGTGTTATCACACGGCGGCGGTAAAGCGAGGCAACACCAACGCCTTTATTTTCAGCGACATGCCTTTCATGAGTTACAGCAAACCAGAACAAGCCTTGGACAACGCAGCTAAGCTGATGCAAGCCGGCGCGAGCATGATCAAATTAGAAGGCGGCAGCTGGTTAGCGGATACTGTTCGACTGCTCAGCCAACGCGGCATTCCAGTTTGCGGACATTTGGGCTTAACACCTCAGTCTGTGCATAAATTTGGTGGCTATAAAGTACAGGGCAAAACTCAAGAAGCCGCGGATTTATTACTCAAAGAGTCTTTAGAGTTGGTTGACGCTGGGGCGGACATGCTGCTGTATGAATGCATTCCAACCGAACTGGGTAAAACCCTCACCGAAGCCGTTCCAGTGCCAACCATTGGCATTGGCGCTGGCCCGCATACAGATGCTCAGGTTTTAGTGGTACAAGACATGATTGGTCTAAACCTTGGTCACACACCTCGTTTTGTGAAAAACTTTTTAACCGACGGCCGTAACATTACTGAAGCCTTTGAAGCCTATGTTAAAGAAGTGAAAGACATGACGTTTCCAGGCCCTGAACATGGATTCAAATCATGAAAACTTTCCACACCGTTGCCGAGCTAAGAGCCGCACTAAAAGTTGAACGACTTAAAGACAAAAGCATTGTCTTTGTACCAACAATGGGGAACTTGCACGACGGCCACATGTCTTTGATTCGTCGAGCAACAGAAGAAGGCGACGTCATTGTGTCGTCTATTTTCGTCAACCCAATGCAGTTTTCCGCCAACGAAGACCTGGAGCGTTACCCAAAAACATTGGCGGAAGATCAAAAGCTACTTGAAGCAAACGGCTGCCATTACTTATTCGCACCCGATGCGCTAGAAATGTACCCAGATGGCAAACGCAGCCAGACGCAAATTGAAGTCATCGGTTTGTCAGATATTTTATGTGGTGCATCGCGTCCGGGTCATTTTGTTGGTGTTTCCACTGTCGTCACAAAATTATTCAATATGGTTCAGCCAGATTGTGCCATATTTGGTAATAAGGATTTTCAACAACTGAAAGTTATTGAAGACATGGTGCGTGATTTAAGCTCCAACGTTCGCATCATTGGAGTAGACACAGCGCGCAACGAAGATGGCTTAGCCATGAGTTCACGTAATGGCTACTTAACAGAAGAAGAAAGACGCATTGCACCTGCAATGTACCAAACCTTGTTATGGGCAAAAGATCAGCTCATGACAAACAGTGCGAGTCACGAGGACATTCGCGAACAAGCTCAGCAGAAGCTTGAAGCGGTTGGTTTCCGTCGTGATTATTTTGAAATACGCGCACAAGATAATTTACAAATACCATCAGAGAAAGAGAAGAGCCTAGTCATTTTGGCTGCGGCATACCTAGGAAGCGCACGTTTAATAGACAACTTGTGCCTTGAATTAGCCTAATTCACTTTTAGTGAAAGTGTTGCATTGATATGCAACGCTCTTTCAACAAATTAGGGAGATTGTAATGAGCTCACCCACAAAATTAACTGCATGGAAAAAATTAGCTGACCATCAACAACAACTGAACGCAGTTGATATGGCTTCTTTATTTGCGGCAGACCCAAAACGCGCAGATAAATACACAACCCAAGCCGCTGGCTGGACATTGGATTACGCCAAGAACCGCGCCAACGATACAACCCTTGCCCTACTTACCGATCTGGCGAAAGAAGCCGGATTAGAAACGGCCATCAAAGGCATGTTCAGTGGCGCCCATATCAACAACACAGAAGACCGCTCAGTATTGCACATCGCGCTACGCGCCAGCCAGGCACAAGACTCGCTCATGGTAGATGGCGTCAATGTTTTAGAAGAAGTTCGTTCTACCCTAAAGCAAATGGGAGACTTTGTTGCCCAGCTTCACAGTGGCGAATGGAAAGGCTACACAGGCAAAAACATCACAGACGTAGTTTCCATCGGTATCGGTGGCTCTTACCTTGGCCCTAAAGTGGTTGCAGAAGCCCTAACACCTTACGCCCAAGAACAAGTGAAAGTGCATTTTGTGGCAAACATTGATGGCTCCGACATCACTGGCAAGCTAAAGCAAATGAACCCAGAAACCACACTTTTCGTTGTGGCATCAAAAACCTTTGGCACATTAGAAACCCTTTCCAATGCCAACGCCGCACGTGACTGGTTCTTAGCAAATGGCGGCACTCAAGAGACAGTGAGTAAACACTTCGCTGCAGTGAGCTCTAACGTGAAGAAAGCCGTCGATTTCGGCATGGCGGAAGAAAACATCTTCCCAATGTGGGATTGGGTTGGCGGTCGCTACTCTCTTTGGTCAGCCATTGGCTTACCGATTGCCATTGCTGTTGGCATGGGCAACTTCTACGCACTGCTCGATGGTGCACACCAAATGGATGAGCATTTTCGCACAGCACCATTTGAAGAAAACCTACCTGTCATCATGGGCGCACTTGGCGTGTGGTACATCAATTTCCACAACGCACAAACTCACGCCTTAATTCCTTATGATCATTACTTACGCGCCATGCCTGCTCACATTCAGCAGCTAGACATGGAAAGTAACGGTAAAGCGAATCTATTAAATGGCGATGGCGTAGAAACCGACACTGGCCCAATCATCTGGGGCGGCGCTGGCACAAACGGCCAACACGCCTACCACCAGCTTTTGCATCAAGGCACACGCCTTGTACCTGTGGATTTCATCGCGCCTTTGGTAAGCCATAACCCAATTGGCGATCATCACGCACAATTGTTTGCAAACTGCCTAAGCCAATCACAAGCTTTGATGGTGGGTAAGACCCTTGAGCAAGCCAAACAAGAACTGCGTGATGCTGGCGCATCGGATGACCAAGTAGAAGCCATTGCGCCTCACAAAGTCATCAAAGGCAACCGCCCAAGCAACACTCTGTTAACAGATAAAATGACACCAGAAACCGTTGGCGCCTTGATCGCCCTTTATGAGCACCGTACTTTTGTACAAGGTACAATCTGGGGAATCAACTCATTTGACCAATGGGGCGTGGAACTGGGTAAAGTACTGGGAACAGACATCTTTAACCGCCTTGTTAGCGACAGCGACAACAGCGCACTGGATGCCTCAACCCAAGCTTTGATTGAAGCTTTCAAGAAAGCTCAGTCTTAGCTTAAAAAGAGAAACTCAGCTTTCTAGCACTGAACTAAAAACACCAGCCTCGGCTGGTGTTTTTAGTTATCTCTGCAAACATCGTAGGGCATCATGAGCGCAGCGTAATCTGCCGTTGAAAACGACCTTTTTGTAGGTCGTGGCTTTAGCCCGACAACTCCATCACATAACATCAAACCAAGCGGCGTTTCTCTTCGAAACTCGCGCCTACCTCATCGAAACACCGCTTGGCTCCACTATAAATTATATTAAATTCTATATATGTCTTATTGTTAAAGAACACTCTTCTTTCTAATCACAGTTTTTTCGCATTTGTATTAGGCAAAGAATGAGTTTTTAATATCAATAAATATACCTGCACTTCGAAATAACAAATGTATACACGATTAATTAACAAGAGTTCTCTTCATGACTGCAATCGAAAGCATCAAACGTCAATTGAAAGACTTTGCACCTCAAAAAGATAGAAAACCAGATTGGATATGGGATGGAAATACAAAACGTTTCTCAATTCCAAGAGACCAGTTTCCTACTCCAAATCTTTTACGATTTCTTTTACAAGGAGTCTGTGAATTCACTTTGGAACGCCCAGAAGAAAAAATGCATTGGATCATACCATTTACTTACAAGGGAGAGAGCTGTGCAATTTCTAATGAGAAATTCGGTTTATACTTTTACTCCGTAAAAAATAGTGAAGCAAAGCCAAAAGAAGTTTTAGGAAAGCTGGAAAAAAACCTCAAATCAGCTGAAAAAAATATTCTTAAAGACTTTGCTAAACAACAAATAAAAGACGGCAATATAACCATCTCAAACCAATTCAACCAGCTTGATAATCGATATCACTATTTTAGAGAACAAGCAGTGTCAAATTACACACCGCAAAAAATTAAAGGTGATATAAAGAGTATTAAAGAGACAATCAAACTATTAAGACTAGAAAGCAACGCTAGTCATGAAGGAGGATATAACGCACTAGCGATGATTGATGCTTATTTTAGTCGTTTAGAGCACTTCTTAGTACTTGCACTTCCTTTTTCCAATTACGACAGAGAACAAGGTGATCTAACAAAGTTTGTCAGCAAAAACTGGTCAGGAAAGCTTAAACATATACTTAATATTCGTGAATCCAAAACGAAGAATCATTACGACACGCTAAATGAAATAAAAGAAAAATATCGGAATACATTTGCACATGGTGGTTTTGAAAAAGAAGGCCAATCATTTTTCTTTCATCTCGGGGATATTGGAATTGTGCCAGCAAGCATATCTGGCAGAAAGCATAGCGTCCACTTCAATCATTTCCCGATAGATAAAGAAATATTCGAGAATATCTGCTCACAGCTCGATGCTTTTGATAAATATCTGTCCGACTCCGTACTTCAAAATGCTTGGAAATTCGCTCTAAGTGGACTAAACCTCGCTATGGATGATGACAACTTACAAGACATGCTTGAAGCAGCAAAGAATCCAGACATGTTTGACGCTTGGATTGAACGGCAACAAGACCTTTCTGATAGATATACTAATGCAGAATATTAATGAAAGACTTATTTATTAATAACTAGAGCTCCACCCCATATCTTGCACTCCTGCCGCCGCCTTCTAAGCGACACAAACACTCTTTCTCAACCAAGTCACTAAGGTCACGGGTTGCGGTGGCTTTGGAGCTGCTGGTGATACTCATGTATTTCTTCGCCGTCATGCCACCTTCAAAGCCGTCTGCTCCGGCATCCAAGAGTTTGTTAAGCACTTTCTTTTGACGTTCGTTCAATTCAGTGTACTTATGTTTCTCCCAGAATTTGGCCTTTTTCAGCACAAAGTCAACTTTCTGAGCGGCTTCTTGTTGCGCCAATAAAACGGAATTGACGAACCATATAACCCAATCTGTGATGTCTAAATCGAACTGGCTGGCTTTGTTTAGTCCGTTGTAATAGGCGTTTTTATCTTTCTCTATTACTGTAGACAGGCTCAATAATGGCGGTCGGTTCAGATCTTGAGCCAATGCCATTTCAGCAATCGCTCGCCCAACTCGGCCATTGCCATCATCAAATGGGTGAATGGTTTCAAACCACAAATGGGCAATAGCGGCACGGACAGGGCCAGACAACTCAATTTCTCGCTCTGCTGTTAATGGATTAGAGCGGTTAAACCAATCTAGAAATCGGTTTATTTCTGTATCAACTTGATCAGCGGGTGGCGCTTCGTAATGCACTTTTTCATAACCAATTGGACCAGAGACGATTTGCATTGGTTCTTTGGAATCCCGCCATTGACCAATCTTAAGGTCACGAGGAAGCAAGCTGTTTTCTTTCTGTGGAAGAACCAACCTATGCCACTGGAACAAAGTGTCTTTTGTAAGTTTATCTGCAAAGTGATTACGCACATCTACCATCAAAGCCGCCATACCTTCTGCTCGTGGGTCAGCAACTCGTGTCGTAGGATGACTCAAACCTAAGAAGTTCTTGATAGAAGAACGCACGTCTTCTCGATCCAAACGTTCGCCTTCTATTTGGCTGGTATGAATGACCTCACTCACCATAAGGTCAATGTAAGCGTCGTATTGCAGAGCACTTTCAAGTTGACTCATTCCACCTGACAAACGCCCTGCTTCCAAGGCGTAACGATACAAAGCCTCTTTGCATTGCGATTCCTCAAAGGTAAAGTTTGGCCAATCTGGGTGTTGCCAGCTGTATTTCATAAACATGAGCCGATTAATCAATCTATTCGGCTCATAATATCATACTTTTATGAGCCGAATAAACACTCTATTCGGCTCATACTACATAACCAAACCTTCGTCACTCTATGGTAGACACGCAAGTGCGTGTATACTACGCGCGCCTTTATTGGCCCTGTCGTAGCACCAGGTAAAAAACACGAACCTAAATTTTTTAGGGGATGAGTGCTGCATTGTTATTAATCACTAGGACAATGCATTATGTTTCGTATTCGTAAATCATTTCAATTTTCTGCCTCGCACCAATTACAGGGTTTGCCTGATTCTCACCCTTGCAGTCGTCTGCATGGCCATAATTATGAAGTCATCATTGAGCTGGCTTCCGATACATTGAACAGTACTGGGTTTGTTCGGGATTACCGTGAGCTTGCTGATTTCAAAACCTATATCGATGAAACGCTCGACCATCGTCACTTAAATGATGTGCTTGGCGCTGAGAACACTACTGCTGAGCGTTTGGCTCAACACCTTTACCATTGGAGTAAAAACCACTGGCCAGAAGTCAGTGCGGTGAGCGTGTCTGAAACCCCAAAAACATGGGCGGAGTATCGACAATGATTGCCATTTCAGAAATATTCGGCCCGACCATACAAGGCGAAGGGTCACTCATTGGCACGCCAACTGTGTTCGTACGAACCGGTGGTTGCGATTATCGTTGCAGTTGGTGCGATACACTTCATGCAGTGGATAAAAAATACAAGAACGATTGGATAGACATGTCTGCCAGAGATGTTTTCAATCAAGTCGAAGTATTAAGCGGTGGCAAACCTATTCTGGTCACTTTGTCTGGCGGGAATCCTGCCATTCAAGATTTATCAGAATTAATCAGACTTGGTAAAACCAAAGGTTATACATTTGCCATGGAAACCCAAGGCAGTGTCAGTGCGGCTTGGTTTGCTGAGCTTGATTACCTTACGCTCAGTCCAAAACCACCTTCTAGTAAAATGAAATTCGACAAAATGCGTTTTGATATCGCTTTAGAACAAGCAGGAAACGCAGATAAAACGTTAAAGATCGTCATTGCTGATGAGAACGATTTAATCTGGGCGGAAGAAATAAAAGCCTTATACCCAAATCTCCCTCTGTACCTTCAGCCTTGCAACTTTGAATTAGAAGATGCTCCAAGCATAGATACTCTGACATCGAAAACGCTGAATTTAGTAGATGAAGTTATTCGACGTGGTTGGTTCGATGCCACCGTTTTACCACAACTTCATGTGTATTTATGGGGCAATGAGAAAGGCGTGTAAATCATCCATGCGGTTCTCACTAAGCTGAGAACCGCAGGAAATTACACAAGGGATATTAAGCAACTGTCTTCACAAACCAACTTTTCATTTCCTCTAAATTACTCTTATGGTTTGGGTAACGCTCAATAAGCTCATCTACACAATGCGCAATAGCGTCAGGAAGATAAGGAACGTCAATCAGGCGCTTCGCCAACTCTTCTATAGGGTCTGGAAATAAACTGTCGGTGAAAGTTTGCGCTGAGGTTATTTTCGCCTTTTGCAAATTCAGGTGAATTTCCACACCCCCCCACTTAAATCGCTCATCCAAATAGTGTGTAAACTCTGGTGATTTTCCGAAGTTCCAATCCCAGCTTTGTTGCTTTTCAAACTTTTCAACAAAATCTGGGAGATCAGGCAAAGCGTCTGGAGAAATCATTTCAATACGCGGCGTTTCACCAAAGTACTCACAAAACGCCTCAATGATGGCATCAGATGCCAATTCATGATTAATGCCTGGTGTAATGTCATTAAGGTTTGTCACACGAGAACGAACAGACGTGATGCCTTTTGATTGAAGTTTTTTTGGATCAGGATTTAAGTAATTGGCTAAACGACTTAAATCTGCGCTGAGCAATAAAGTCCCATGATGAAAGCCTCGGTCTTTTGTTTCTTTATAAGCTGAGCCAGAGAATTTACGCATCTCATCACCTTCTCCAACCACCAAATCATTACGACCGTTGGCGTAGCCTTCAATACCAAGCTTTTTCAAACCATCTAAAACAATCCGAGTAGACACTTCTTTGTCGTATTCAGATTTACCAGCCATAAAAGTAAAATTCGTGTTGCCTAGATCATGGAACACCGCTCCGCCACCACTTTGACGACGAGCAAGGCTAACAGAGTCTTCTTCCATCTTCTTCAAGTTACACTCTTTCCATGGATTCTGTGCTCGACCAATTACAACTGTGTCAGCATTTCGCCACAAAAAAAGCACTCGTTGATCCGCTGGCATAGACCGAAAAATACAGTCTTCCACCGCGAGGTTAAAGTGAGGGTTATTAGAATTGGACAACAAAATACGACTTGCCATTGAGTATCCTTACAAATGATGAAACAAACGCCAAATATAGCATAACAGCGAAAACTAGGTTCCAGATTCCTAAACACATGGTTTTTATCCCCTTTTGATCTATATCATTTATTACAACTCGCCCCTCTATTAAGTTAAAATCTACTAATCGATATTTCCTATAAACCTTCTCAAACACTCAACAGGAATTCCAATGTCTGATGTAACGCAAACGCTGATAAAAAATCTAAAAAACATCGTTAGTCAACAGTACACCCTAACCAGCCCAGACAAGATGCAGCCTTATTGCAAAGGGTTCCGGTTTGGTTCTGGCGAAGCGATTGCCGTTGTACGCCCGTCAACACTGTTAGAAGTTTGGGAAGCGTTGAAAGCTTGTAATGAAGCAGATGTTATCGTCATCATGCAGGCCGCAAATACTGGCTTAACAGGAGGTTCAACACCTGACGGCAAAGACTATGATCGCCCAATCGTGATTATCAACACTATGCGCATCGACCAGATTCAACTAATAGACGAAGGGAAACAAATCGTCGCACTGGCTGGTAGTACTTTATTTGGTCTAGAAGAAACCTTAGCGCCTTATGGACGTGAGCCTCACTCAGTGATCGGTTCTTCTTGTATCGGTGCCTCTATCGTCGGTGGTATTTGTAATAACTCTGGCGGCGCACTGGTTCAACGTGGTCCAGCGTACACAGAGCTTTCTATTTTTGCTCAAGTAGAAGCGGATGGCAGTTTATCCTTGGTAAACAATTTGGGAATTCACCTTGGTGATTCTCCTGAAGAAATTCTTACCAACCTGCAAAACCAAAGATACCAAGCAAAAGACATCGAATTTACTGAAAAACGTGCTTCTGATAACGAGTACCATGAACGTATTCGTGACGTAGACGCAGATACTCCTTCTCGTTTTAACAATGACGGTCGTCGCTTACACGAATCGGCAGGTTGTGCTGGTAAATTAGCCGTCTTTGCTGTTCGTATGGATACTTTTGCTATTCCAGAAAAACAACAGGTTTTCTATGTAGGCACAAATGACACAGAAGACTTTTATCACATTCGTCGTCACATGTTAGGCAACTTTGAGAATCTTCCAGTCTCAGGTGAATACATTCATCGCCAATGCTATGACGACTCTAAAATATACGGAAAAGACACTTTTATTGTCATTGATAAGCTAGGCTCAAAATACATTCCAAAACTGTTCGGACTAAAACGTACCGTAGATCGTATTGCGGGGAAATTCTCGTTTTTACCAAGCAAATTGTCTGATCGAATCATGCAAGGGCTGAGCTATTTGTGGCCAAATCATTTGCCTAAGCGCATGGAAGAATACCGTGACAAGTACGAACATCACTGGATCATTGAAACCAGCAATGGTGGTGTCGATGAAGCTCGTAAATACTTAACAGAGTTTTTCAAAGATAAAGACGGCAGCTTCTTTGAATGTACTCCAGAAGAAGGTGAAAAGGCTATCTTACACCGTTTTGTGGCTGCCGGTGCGATCGGACGTTACCATGGACTGAACAGTTCAGACTTAGGCAGCATGATGACCATAGACGTGGCTTTCCCTCGCAATGAGAAAGAATGGTTTGAAACATTACCACCTGAAATCGAAAACCAAATAGCTCGTAAATACTATTACGGTCATTTGTTCTGCCATGTTATGCACCAAAACTACATCGTGAAAAAAGGTGTGGACAGCAAAGCCTTGAAAGATCAAATCCTAGCAAGCTTTGACAAAAGAGGCGCAGAATACCCAGCAGAACACAATGTAGGCCATGAATATGCAGCAAAAAACACACTCAAAACCTTCTACAAGAAAATCGACCCAACAAACAGCTTTAACCCTGGTATAGGTAAAACCTCCAAGTTAAAGCACTGGGCTGAAGCCGCTGGTGAAGACAGCTGTGGTTGCTGTGGGAGCCAACAAGACTAAGTCATTTCTCGCTTAGATAAACAACAAAAAAGAGCGCCACAATGGACGCTCTTTTTTTATTTCATATCTTTTTGACAGGCATAAAAAAGCCGCTTAGTGATTTCACTAAGCGGCTTTTAAGCTTACTTTTATATCAATCAGATATATTCAACTTTTTCGATTTCGTAAGTAGCTTCGCCGCTTGGGATTTTAACAGCAACTTCATCGCCTTCTTCTTTCCCAATAATGGCTTTCGCGATGGGCGATGCATAAGAAATTTTCTTCTCTTTCACATCCGCCTCATCATCACCCACAATCTTATAAGTAACCGTATCTTCCGTATCCACATTATAAAGTGTGACGGTTGTACCAAAAATCACTTTGTTTGATACAGGCATAGAGGCAACATCAATCACCTGTGAATCTGCAAGTTTTCCTTCAATCTCTTTAATACGACCTTCAGCAAACCCCTGCTCTTCACGAGCGGCATGATACTCTGCATTTTCTTTTAAATCGCCATGTTCACGAGCCGTTGCAATGTCTGCAATTACGCGAGGACGAACTACAGTTTTAAGGTGGTTTAACTCGTCTCTAAGACGAGCTTCACCTTCTACTGTCATTGGTACTTTTTTCATTATTTCCCCAAGTGCAAATCTTGTAGTCTTCTGACTTTAGTTTCGCCAGTTAGGCCTATTGCCAAACTAGTCGCTTCAGCGCCAGCTAATGTTGTAGTGTAACAAACCTTGCGCTGTAATGCTGTACGGCGAATCACAGAAGAATCCGTAATAGCTTGAGTTCCTGATGTGGTGTTAATGATGTAATCAATTTCACCATTTTTCATCATATCAACAATGTGTGGGCGACCTTCGTTCACTTTATTGACTTTACGAACCTCAACACCATTTTCGGTCAAGTATTTTGCTGTGCCTTCCGTACCAACTAGGTCAAAGCCTAAATCGGCCAAACGGCGGGCAACGGCAACCGCACCTTCTTTGTCCATATCGCGAACACTGATGAAAGCACAGCCCGATGTTGGCAACACAGTACCGCCACCAAGCACCGCTTTACCAAAGGCTTCAGCAAAAGTATCGCCAACACCCATGACTTCACCAGTCGATTTCATTTCAGGCCCAAGAATCGGATCAACGCCTTGGAACTTGTTGAATGGGAAAACCGCTTCTTTCACGCTGTAGTAAGAAGGGATAATTTCATCTGTGAAACCAAGCTCTACCAAGGTTTTGCCAGACATAACCAAAGCGGCTAACTGAGCCAAAGAACGACCAATACACTTAGACACAAATGGCACAGTACGCGATGCACGAGGATTCACCTCGATCACATAAATTTCACCATCTTGCACTGCAAGCTGAGTATTCATCAAGCCGATAACACCAAGCTCTAGCGCCATACTCTTAATCATGTCGCGAATCTTGTCTTGAACTTCGCTCGACAAAGAGTATGGAGGCAAAGAACAAGCTGAATCACCAGAGTGAACACCCGCTTGTTCGATGTGCTGCATGATACCGCCGATAACCACTTGATGACCGTCAGAGATACAATCGATATCGATCTCAATCGCAGCATTCAAGAAGTGATCAAGCAAAACAGGACTGTCGTTAGAGACTTTCACAGCGCTTGTCATATAACGCATCAATTCTTTTTCGTTATAAACGATTTCCATCGCACGACCACCTAATACATAAGATGGACGAACAACTAACGGATAACCTATATCTGCTGCTTTTGCCGCCGCTTGTTCAACACTACGTACCGTCGCGTTATGAGGTTGTTTGTAACCTAAGCGTTGAATCATGCTTTGAAAACGCTCACGGTCTTCCGCACGGTCAATAGACTCAGGCGTTGTACCTATAATAGGCACACCTTCATTTTGCAAAGCTCGAGCAATTTTCAGAGGTGTTTGACCACCGAATTGTACGATAACGCCTTTTGGTTTTTCTTTACGAACGATTTCCAAAACGTCTTCTAGCGTTACCGGCTCGAAGTACAAACGGTCAGATGTATCGTAATCCGTAGAAACCGTTTCTGGGTTACAGTTCACCATGATGGTTTCGTAACCGTCTTCACGCAAACCTAATGCTGCATGTACACAGCAGTAATCAAATTCGATACCTTGACCGATACGGTTTGGACCACCACCTAAGATAATCACTTTATCTTTATCACTTGGTGCTGCTTCACATTCTTCTTCGTACGTTGAGTACATGTACGCCGTATCTGTTGCGAATTCCGCAGAACAGGTATCCACACGCTTGTAAACAGGGTGAACATCCATCAAGTAACGACGCTCACGCATGGATTTTTCAGTCACATTTAACAAATGTGCAAGACGAGAATCTGAAAAGCCTTTACGTTTCAAACGACGGATAACGTCGTAAGTCATGTCAATCAAGCCTTTATCAGCAAGCGCGTTTTCTTCCTTGATCAAATCTTCGATTTGTACCAAGAACCAGTGATCAACGCCTGTAGCTGCGTAGACTTCGTCTATTGTCATGCCTGAACGGAATGCATCGCCAATGTACCAAATACGATCCGCACCTGGAGATTGCAATTCATAAGCTAATTTTTCTTTGCTGTTCTCTTCAGCAAGGTTTAACTGAGGATTGAAACCGTCAGAACCCACTTCTAAACCGCGTAATGCTTTTTGCAAAGATTCTTGGAAAGTACGGCCAATCGCCATTACTTCACCCACAGATTTCATCTGAGTGGTTAAACGATCATTGGCTGTTGGGAATTTTTCGAAAGTGAAACGAGGAATTTTAGTCACAACATAATCGATTGCTGGCTCGAAACTCGCTGGCGTTTGACCACCTGTGATGTCGTTTTGCAACTCATCTAATGTGTAACCGATCGCCAATTTCGCTGCGATTTTCGCAATTGGGAAGCCTGTCGCTTTCGATGCCAAAGCAGAAGAACGAGACACACGAGGGTTCATCTCGATGACTACAAGACGGCCTGTTTTCGGATCCATACCAAACTGTACGTTTGAACCACCTGTCTCAACACCGATTTCACGCAATACCGCCAAAGAAGCGTTACGCATGATTTGATATTCTTTGTCTGTTAGCGTTTGTGCTGGCGCCACTGTGATCGAGTCACCCGTGTGGACACCCATGGCATCGAAGTTTTCGATGGCACAAACGATGATGCAGTTGTCTTTTTTGTCACGGACAACTTCCATCTCGTACTCTTTCCAACCGATTAGAGATTCATCGATTAGCAATTCGTTGGTTGGCGATAAATCCAAACCGCGAGTACAAATTTCTTCGAACTCTTCCATGTTGTAAGCAATACCGCCGCCGGTGCCGCCCATGGTGAAAGAAGGACGAATGATACAAGGGAAGTTAACTTCCGCCTGAACTTTCAATGCTTCTTCCATGTTATGAGCAATACCAGCGCGAGGGCATTCTAGGCCAATCGCTTTCATTGCTTGGTCGAAACGGTTACGGTCTTCCGCTTTGTCGATAGCATCTGCCGTCGCACCGATCATTTCAACATTGTATTTAGCTAGTACACCATGACGCTCTAGATCCAAAGCACAGTTCAAAGCTGTTTGACCACCCATAGTAGGTAGAACCGCATCTGGACGTTCTTTTTCAATGATCTTCTCGACTGTCTTCCACTCGATTGGCTCAATGTAAGTCGCATCGGCCATCACAGGATCTGTCATGATTGTTGCTGGGTTAGAGTTGACAAGAATGACTCGTAGGCCCTCTTCTCGTAACGCTTTACACGCTTGCGCTCCAGAGTAATCAAACTCACAGGCCTGGCCGATGATGATCGGTCCAGCACCTATAATTAAAACGCTTTTTATATCAGTACGTTTTGGCATAGTCTTTCGTTCCGCTCCCTTTAGGCTTTTGAGGCTGTGATGTTTTCAATGAACTGGTCGAACAAAGGCGCAACATCATGCGGCCCTGGGCTTGCTTCTGGGTGACCTTGGAAGCTGAATGCACTTTTATCTGTACGAGCAATACCTTGCAGAGATGCGTCAAACAAAGATTTGTGAGTCATCACAAGGTTCGTTGGTAAAGAACCTTCATCTACCGCAAAACCGTGGTTTTGGCTGGTGATCATCACTGTGCCTTTTTCAATCGCTTGAACAGGATGGTTAGCGCCATGATGGCCGAATTTCATCTTCTTAGTTTTCGCACCGGATGCCAAAGCCAACAGCTGATGACCAAGACAAATACCAAATACCGGGATTTCAGTTTCCAGAATTTCTTTGATGGCTTGAATCGCGTAATCACAAGGCTCTGGATCACCAGGGCCGTTAGATAGAAAAACGCCATCAGGATTCATTGCCAACACTTCACTGGCTGGCGTTTGCGCTGGCACAACCGTCAAACGGCAACCGCGCTCAACCAACATGCGAAGAATATTGCGCTTCACACCAAAGTCGTAAGCAACTACATGGAACTCAGAAGAATCTGCCGTTGTGTGACCTTTCACAAGATCCCAAGTAGATTCTTTCCATTCATATGCTTTCTCGACAGTCACTTCTTTCGCTAAATCCATACCTTTCAGACCCGGGAAAGCTTGTGCTGCAGCGATCGCTTCTGCTGTTTTGTCTAAAGCGTCATCACCTGCGATGATGCAACCCGCTTGAGCGCCTTTTTCACGCAGAATTCGAGTTAGCTTTCGTGTATCGATGTCGGCAATACCCACAACACCTTTACGTTTTAGGTAAGCATCAAGAGATTCTTCAGAACGCCAGCTGCTAGAGATCAAAGGAAGATCACGAATAATCAAACCTTCGCACCATACATTGCTGGATTCTTCATCTTCAGAGTTAACGCCGGTATTCCCGATGTGGGGATAGGTCAAGGTGACCATTTGTCGAGCATAGGAAGGATCGGTAAGAATTTCTTGATAACCAGTCATTGAGGTATTGAATACTACCTCAGCAGTTGATGAGCCATCAGCTCCGATCGACACACCTTTAAATACTGTGCCGTCTTCCAGAGCTAGAATCGCTGTTGTTGCCAAAGGAACCTCCCGTTTAAAGCCTATTCAGGTTGCAAAAAAGCGAGACGAACCTAGATTCATCTCGCTTTTAAATAATTGCGTTTTTGATGCCGGTTTATCTTAGCTTTTCCGATAAATCTCTCGATCAAAAAATCTGAGCAATTTTACTACCATACGCAACCAGCGTCCACCTTGAATCCCAAGTAAATCGCCAAAAACGCTCGTTTTTCACAGCTTTTTAATTGACTCTTTAGTCAGAAATTAGCAATCCCTAGCAGAGTAAATCATCCGCTACTTTTTGTGCGGTTTCATATCCTTTCAAATTACCCAAAACAGTCAATGCAAAGACCATTGCAACAGCCGGCCCTTTTCCAGTCAGAATGTTCTCATCCATCACAACAGGAAGATCGGAAATGTATTCCGCGCCCGTTAAGCCGTCTTCAAAACCTGGGTAACAAGTTGCTTGTTTATCCACCACATAACCGTGGGAGCCAAACACAACAGACGGTGATGCACATACTGCTGCCAACAAAGCATCTTCTATATCATGTTTTTCTAACATGTTTGTTAACAATTCACTGTCGCGCAAATGTTCAGCACCTGGCATACCACCAGGTAAAACAATAGCGTTATACATTTCATCGGCGACTTCAGCCAACAAAACATCCGCTTCTAACTTACAGCCATGCGCCATCGTCACTTGTTTAGCGTCATGCACACTCGCCACAGTCACTTCCACACCACCACGACGCAATACATCAATAATAGTAATGGTTTCAATATCTTCATTGCCATTGGCAACAGGCACCAACACTTTGCTCATACTCATGCTAAAACTCAGCCTTTTCTATTATTCAATTCGTTTCATATTTTTAAAGTAAACAAGCAAGCCGATTCACGACCTTGCTCTGTTTGGTAATAATTCTTTCGACGCCCGACCAGTTCAAACCCCAACGATTCATATAAAGAGACAGCGCCTACATTTGACTCTCGAACCTCCAGCAGACATTCCGTCACACCTTCTTGTTTTGCAAAGCCCAACCATTCATTCATCAGTTTTTTGGCCAAACCTTGGCGACGTGCCGCCTTGCTCACAACCACCAATTCTAATTCTGACTGATCCCCCCATTGAGATGCCGTTAACCATCCAAGTATTTGATTCTCAGCCTGTTCTGATTCTTTATCTGCGGTCTCCACCAGCCAGTTTTTTCGTGTTTTCAAGGCATCTAGAATCAAAAACTCCCCCCAAGGATGCGGGTTTGATAAAGCATCAAGGCGAGCAATGTCAGAAAGGTCGGAATCAACGCAGGCAGGACGAATACAAGACGCTATCATTTAGCGCTTGTCTCTAAAAAAGCTAGCTTGCATCGCTTGCCATGCGTCTTTGCGTAACTCTGGAATTCGGTAAAGCTCAGGCAGACTGACAATACGAGCTGTTGGGTATTGTTTCAGAACACTGTTTTCAGGCAAGTCATCAATGAGTTGAGTGATTTGATTGCCAGCCAGTACCAACATAGGCGCATCGGAAAAACTGTTCGCCAATCGGCCAACATAACTTTCTACCGCACCAAACAACCAGTCTGAACGCCCTAAGAAATGCGGGTTTTTTAAAGCATCTGGCCACGAAAACGCACTGCTTTGCCATTCTTCAACAGACTCTTTTAATAAGGCTTGCCCCATCTTTAGAGCAAGACGCTCAATGTCTTCTGCTTGAGAAAAAACATGTGGCACATCACTCAGAATCAATAACTTATTCGATAAAGCATAAGCGCGAATGTCTAAATGCATCATTTGATGCTTCGTTTCTGGCTGAGCCTCAACCGCAATATCTACCGCCAACTCTTCAATTGGCTGCAAATCCTCTACGATAATCTCAGGCCCAGCATTTAATTGTTCACGCAGATAATTAACCGACTTTTCTTTCTCTTCGGGCAAGACTTTAACAATAGGCTCAGGGATAGCAGCCCCGAAACCTCCGATGTCTGTCGATTGCTCTGCTGACGAAAACACACTATCGGAAGGCAACTCAATCACAGAATCAACGCCTGTCACCGCCCAAGGTTGCGCTGGTGAAAAGACGGTTCCAGCAACCCCTTCCGGTGCGGACAACCAAGACGCCACGCCCATTTGCGCTAGGCAATGAGTTTGAAAAGCTTCATTTGGAGTAAGTTCGCGGAACATATACTTTTAATATCTCTGTTTAAGACTACTGAAAATAGATCGAATAATACTGTTTAAACGCTGTCAATTGTTGATTGCAATCATCACACAAATATACGCTGATAGAACACAAGATGCCACTTACTCACCGCAAGATTCAATGGTCTGGTATTCATCTCCTGTGTATAATCACGCCATTGATAAGTCCCCGAAAAAAAGCTCATCTTCGAATAAGGTACACATTATGATCTCTATGCTATCCCGCTTAGCTATTATTGCGGCCGTGTCTATTAGCAACTTAAGCTTTGCCAACGGTTTACCTGATCTAAAAGGCCGCACTATTTCAGCCGTCACCGAAAACGCCTACACACCTTTGAACTTTGTTGATCCAGCGACTGGTAAAGGCATTGGTTGGGAATACGATGCCATGAATGAAATCGGCAAGCGTCTTAATGCCAAAATCGAATGGCACTTAAGCAGCTGGGACACTATGATCCAAGCCGTAAAACAGGGCCAATACGACGTTGGTATGGATGGCATCACGATCAACGAAGAGCGTGCACAACAAATTGATTTTTCTGATGCTTACATGACATCACAACAATTCATGCTGGTTCGTGCTGATGAAGATCGCTTCACCGATGCAGAATCTTTTGCTGCAAATGATGACTTTCATTTTGGCGCACAAGCAGGCACAACCAACTTTTACGTTGCGGTTTACGATGTATTAGATGGTAACGAAGACACCCCTCGCATCACCTTGCTAGAAACCTTTGGCGCATCTGTTCAAGCGCTGAAATCTGGCGACGTAGACAGCGTACTCATGGATGCGGCTTCTGCTCGTGGTTACATTGGGGCAAATCCTGGCGCATTCAAAATTATCGGAGGCCCTCTAGGCTCAGAAGATTTTGGTTTTATTTTTACGCCCGGCTCTGACCTTGTCGCTCCGGTTAACGCAGCGATTAAGAGCATGAAAGACGATGGTACATTCGACGCACTGAATAAAAAGTGGTTCTTCGACTACAACCAATAACCAGCTTATAGACAAGGATTCTTTTTAAAGAGTCTGCTCGTAACCGATCTTCTCAGAATAACCAGAAGATCGGTTTTTTCTTTATTCAACCACCTGTAAATGGTTTTGCCATTACCTAATGATGCCCTTGAAACGAACTCTAGAACGCACACCTTGGTGGTTAGTCACTGCCATTATCATCGGTTTAGTCTTGCTGTGGAACATGGCAACCGACCAAAGCTACCAACGCATCGCAGGCGCTTTAAGCCAAGGGTTGCTCACAACCATAGGCGTTAGCTGGCTTTTCTCGTCATCGAATTATTCGAGAATGCGCCCGCTTCTACGTGGAAATATTTCGAGGCGTACCAGTACTCGTTCTCTTGTTCTACATCGCTTTTGTTGGCGCACCGGAAATGGTCAACCTCTACAATTGGACACTGCAAATTCCAATTGAAGCAGGTTGGATTGAAAAAGCCCGTACGCGAGACTTCACTCTACTTTGGCGAGCTATCATTGCTCTTGCGATTAGCTACAGCGCCTTCATTGCAGAAGTTTTCCGAGCAGGAATTCAAGAAGTCAGTAAAGGACAGACAGAAGCAGCGAAAGCATTAGGACTTTCCAATTGGCATCGATTTCGACTGATCACCTTGCCGCAGGCCATGCGCAAAATATTACCACCGCTCGGCAACGACCTTGTGGCCATGATCAAAGACTCAGCTCTCGTCTCCGTGTTAGGCGTTCAAGACATCACACAGCTCGGGAAAGTTTTTAGTTCCTCGACCTTTCAATTCTTCGAAACCTACAACGTCGTCGCCTTTATGTACTTGGTACTGACGTTGAGCTTATCTTTATTGATTAGAGCCTTTGAAAGTCACTTAAGGCGTAATGATCATAATTAATAACAGAAGAGCCCTTTGCACGATGCTACGAGCGACGATAAAACAAGTCTTTTCAACCCGTTATTCGCAAGCGCGGTGATCGTGCAAAGGTTTCAGGTTATTTTTCTGAAATGCCAGCTGATTTTATAAGCGGCGCCCAAGTACTGATAGAGTCCGCAACAAACTGAGTATATTCCGCACTGGTCATTGCACTATGAGTAATACCTAACTCTATTAATCTTTCTTTAACAGCGTCACTAGAAAAGATTGCAAGCACGGTATCATTAATGGTTTCTGTCATCTTCGCATCCATTCCTGCAGGAGCAGTAAGACCAACCCAGTTTTCAATAACAACATCGTAACCTTGCTCTCGGAAAGTCGGTACATCAGGTGTTTGAGGGTTACGCTCTGGGGATGCAATGGCGATTGCAATCGCTTCTCCATCAGCAATCATGTCTTTGTTCTGAACGACCATGTCGTAGAACATATCAAGAACACCTGCGCGGAAATCTTGAATAGCGGGCGCACTTCCTTTATATGGAACATGGATAGACTTTGTATCTAATTTCGCATCAACCGCTTCCCCAAGAATGTGGGAAATCGAACCAACGCCACTTGAGCCATAGGCTAATTCTTTTGATTGAGCGTAAGAGATATATTCCTTCACCGTCTTAATTCCTAGCTCTGGCTGGACGAAAAGCCCTGGAGCTGAAGCGCCAATATAGGCAACATGAGTAAAGTCTTCGATCGGTTCATAAGGAATCGTTTTGAACCTTGTAGGTGAAATGGTAAAGGGTGCATTGTTTGCGAGCAGTAACGTGGTTCCATCCGCTGATTGGCGGCTAACATAATCTGCTGCAACCGTGCCTGCTGCTCCTGGGCGATTATCAACAACCGCTTTCTGGCCGTAGTCAGAATCCAAATGCTTGGCTAATAAACGAGCCACAAGATCACTGGTTCCACCCGGTGGGAATGTCACAACGATTCGCACAGGCTCACTGCTCCATGCTCCTGGTGCAGCAAGAGAGACAGGCGCTAATGTCATGGCAAGTGTAGCCAGTCCGGCACCTAATAATACTTTTCGATTATGAATCATTTGTTGTTCCTCTGTTATTTAGTAGGTTGAGTTTTAGATGTTCTAACATGACGATAATTTGAAATGGATTTGTACACAGTAAAGGCAAGAATCCCCACTGTGATAGCAATTAAGGTGGCGCTGATTGGGCGTTCCAAAAACACCATCGCATCACCTCTAGCAAGGAGCATTGAGCGGCGTAAGTGTTCTTCCATCAAAGGCCCTAATACAAAACCGATTAGCAAAGGAGCTGGCTCAAACCGATACAGCCGCATGACATAACCAATAGCGCCTATAACTAACGTTAACCAAATATCGAAAACATTATTATTTAAGCTGTAGACCCCCATACAAATGAGCACCATGATGGTTGGGTACATGTACTTATAAGGAATCTTTAATAAACGTGTCCAAATACCAATAAGGGGAATATTTAGAATCAGCAGCATGATGTTCCCGATAAGGAAACTAGCAACCAGCCCCCAAAACATATCTGGGGCTTCTGTTAATAGCCTTGGTCCAGGTGTGATGCCATGAATCATTAAGGCGCCAATAACAAGCGCCATTGGAGGGCTACCAGGAACCCCAAGCGTTAATGTCGGAATGAAAGCGGTTTGTGTGGCTGAATTATTTGCAGCTTCTGGCACAGCAACAGCAGGAAGAACCCCAGTACCAAATTTTTTCTTTTGTGGAGAAATACGTTTTTCAACGGCATAGGCAATCGCTGCCGCAATGGTTTGACCGGTTCCAGGTAAGGCGCCAAAGAAAGAGCCAATAGATCCGCCACGTAAAATAGGTGAAAGAAGGGATTTCCATTCCGCTTTAGAAGGATAAAAATCATTGTAATCAATCGATTGCGTTGTACTTCCCTCTCGATTATCCCGTATGGATGCAATGAGTTCACTGACGCCAAATAGCCCCATAGCGACAATAACAATGTGAACACCATCACGTAGTTCTGGAATACCCATTGTGAATCTTTGGTCACCTGTTGTTAGGTCAATGCCGATTGTGCCAAGCATTAACCCCAAAACCACCATAGCAATACCTTTTAGAGCACTGCCATTACTGACCGCAGAGGCTGCAACCAAACCAAGTAAAATGACCGCAAAATAATCAGGAGGACCAAAAGATAGTGCCAACTGAGCGAGCGAAGGTGCTAGCGCAGCCATGACCAGCATACCGATAATTCCGCCACCAAAAGAGGCCATAGCGGTAGAAAAAAGCGCAACGCCAGCACGGCCTTTTTTAGCTAATGGATATCCGTCAATGCATGTAATCGACGCAGCAGGTGTGCCCGGTATGTTCATTAATATTGAAGCGATTGAACCGCCATATTCGGCGCCATAATAGACACCTGCAATCATTACCAAAGCGGATGTGGGATCCAAATAAAATGACAAAGGTAGAATCATTGCTATCGCGGCAAGTGACCCAATACCTGGTAAAACGCCAATGAAGGTACCAAGAAAAACACCAATGAAGCAGTACATTAAATTTTCTGGCTGCAAAACAATGGATAGCCCTTGTGCGAAGTTCGCTAAAATATCCATAATTAAAATCCCACGAAAGGTTTGAAAGGTAAATTCAATAGTTCAATAAATAGGATCCAGCAGGCGATACCGACACAACTACCCAGCACAGTTTTACTGACTAGAGATAAGTTTCGCTCTGGCAAGCTTGCAACAAAGACAGTCAAAAACGCCGCAGGAACCAAGCCTAATCGCTCCGCCGTTAATGCAAAAACAGCCAATGCAGCACAGATCGCCGCAGATCCAATCCAATCTGGTGTACTTGATAGGCCATCACCTCGTAGTTCATAAAAACAAATAGCAAGCGACAGCGCTCCTAGGATCAAACCTGTGATAAAAGGAAATGCTCCTGTCCCTAAACGAAATGGCGAGCCAAGCCCTAGCTCTATACCACCAATCACAAAAACAACACTGATGATAAAAAGAACGCCCCCACCAATAACGCCAGACCATACCGCAAGGCTGGAAGTAGGGTGATTTGATTTAACGCTGTGCATTGTTTTGCTTTCGGCGTTGGTGTTACCAACACTAGAAAGTGTTTGAACACGTGCACTACTAACAGCATGAATTTGTTCAATGGCTCTTTGGACTTCTGCTTCACGACTATCAGCAAGGCGCATTTCAAAGCTTTGTATTACGCTTCCCATGTCCTCATGGCAAGCAAGCGCAACGATAAAAGGGAAACCGAATTTTTCTTGGTATTGATCATTTAAACTAGAAAGTTTTTCTCGATACTGGCTATCTTGTGAGGTCAGGCCGTGACGTGCTTGCTCCTGTTGTGAAGCTTCTGTCATTAAATGTGGCTGATTTGGCGCAAGCTCAGGATGAGCCCTAAAAAGTGCAAGAGACTCTTCTTCATTCAATTTGCGCAATTCATGAAGAATGGCATCACAAAGCGCTTTATCATCAGCAAAAGGACGATGTTCGGACACTCTTTTCGCAACAATGGGCGCCCGTTCGATCAAAGGTAAAATCATCGAAAGCGCTAGATCATCATCTGCATCATTAAGTTTAGAAAGAGTATTCATACGACCCTAGAATCTATGGATTTAAATAGAGATTAGGGCGTTATTTCATTCCCGTCTATAGAATAATATCGAACCTTTTATTCTAATTAATAGAATTCAATTTATAATAATATCTTCAGCTTTCTAGGACATAAAGGAAGAAAAGTAAAAATAAATTAAGGGGTAAATAGATTATCTAAAGAGTCGTTAGATTGTTCTAACAATTGCTCAGCAATATGAATGATTTTCGTACCGACATCCGGTAATGGCATTTGGGCGTTCGATATTATTGCAATGGATTGTTGAAAAAGGTCTTTGTCGCTAATCGGAATAAACTTCAATGCACCTGATTTTATTTCAGGCCCTGCATCCACTTCGGAAGTCACGGAAATATATTTCCCTGATACTGCCAGTAACTTCATGAGCTGGACTGAACTCACCACAACAGAGTTCACCGCTTTTTCAAAAATCCACCCATGTCGCGCTTCCAAGAGCTTTCTTATGGGAAGTGAAGAGCTTTGAAATGCCACAGGAAAGGTCACAAACTCTTCTAAACTGATGCTTTTTTTTGCTGCAATAGAGTGATCTGGCGAAGCAATACAACCTAATGGAAACTCCTTTGACCAATGGTAAATAAGATCAACATCAGGCTGAGGATTTGCCACAATGGCAATATCAAAATCGCCATTGATAACGCCTTTCACAGCACGATCAGGACTGGTTATCTCAAATTCGGTTTGGACCCGAGGAAACTTATCACCTATTTCACTGGCTAATTCGAGTGCCAGCCCATTTACCATACCATCCATTGCGGCAATTCGAATATGACCGTATTCAACACCTCGATTAGCTTGCATAAGTGTCCAAAGTTTGGCGCTATCAAATCGCCAGTTCCTTGCTAAATCCAATACCAACCGACCAGCAGGAGTGAGCACCATGCCTTTTACATTGCGATCAAAAATCAATTCTCCTAAATCTTCTTCAATCGCTATGATTTGACGATGAATCGCGGACGCAGATATTCCTGTTTCGCGAGAAGCGGCCTGAATGGATCCAAGATGAGCAACTTGCTCGACGTACTGTAGCGAACGAGGAACTAAATGAAGAGCCATGTTATTTTTCTCACACAATGAATAGAAAGTAGATACTTAGATTGCATTCTAAAGCACACAAGCTTTCATGAATTATACCAACCTTGTAAAGGTCGTTAGAATCGAATAATCCTTTTTCGGACCGACTACCGAGAAGCTCAATTGAAATTGTCTGTCAGATAAAAACTCAAACTTTGCGTCATAATGATCTTTGATACACAAATGGTGTGACTTGAGAGTACTGGCTTGAGTAAAAGCGAAACTCAAAAACAAATCGCCCTTTGTTGCGCCATCAGAGAAGAAAATATCAAAGCCTTCATCGGTCATTCGATATTGATAAGTACGGAACGCATTTGGCTTTTGATCTTGGCTTTTATTCTGAATATTTGACAGAACCATCGCTTCTTGGAAATCCAAGCATTGTTCATGCTCATCATTCACCTGAAACGTAGCTTGCCCAGTAATTTCTCCAAAGCCAGAAATCGCTCGCTGTACTTTCCAACTGCCTACAAAGTAAGACAACACCTCTTTTGCTTCTATTTCGTGCATTATAATTCTGAACCTGTAGACGTTTTGCTTAAAAGAAACCGAGAATGTTACCACCAGTTTTTAATAAATCATTAAAAGCCAATACTTATCGAAAAAACATTGTGCAAAATAATTTTGAATAACCCTCTATTCAGCGAAGGTGTATCTCTTTTTCTATTATTTCTACTACAGAAACATGCAAACTCTTCGACCTAATATGCTTATTAGGGATAATTCAACGTCCAGTTTTGAAGCTTTCTTGCTCATTTGCAAGAAACAGTCTGATGCGTACTTATTTTGCTAAAAATCTGCATATTTCGGCAATTATGCACTTAAAATCGCCTATTCGGCAAAGACAAGGGAAGCGTCTTTTCAGCTATTTCAATCCCAAAAAATTCCTCTAATATGAACTTCATCAGACGGGGATTTGCTTACCAAGTCCCAAGTAGAAATTAAATATATAGAAGGAAAACATCATGAAAAAATTAGCAGCAATCGCAGCAACTCTTGTTACAGCAACTGTTTTATCAACTTCCGCTTTTGCATTAGACAATGACAACCCTCGTGAAGAACTTCGTAGCGCTAAAGTTGGCGTTGAAGCATTAGCAGTAACGTTAGAAAACCTAGGTCAAACAGTTGATACAAGCGTTGATTTGAATGGAGCTTACACTCTTAGCCAAAAAGAAGCTGTTTACAACGCTAAACAGGCTGAGCTTCAAACTCAATTTAATGAATTCCGTGCTCAATAAGAGCGTAATTTAAAATTAACGATTAAATTCAATTTTAAAAGGATACTACCATGAAGAAATTAACAGCAATCGCAGCAACTTTTATCACAGCATCAGTTCTATCTACTTCAGCTTTCGCATCAAATGACGACAGCCCTCGTGAAGAGCTACGTAGTGCTAAAGTAGGTGTTGCAGCACTAGCGGTAACACTAGAAAACCTAGGTCAGACTGTTGACACAAGTGTTGATTTAAATGGTGCGCACACATTCGGTCAGAAAGAAGCGGCTTACAATGCTAAGCATGCTGAACTTCAAGCACAATTTGATTCACTGCAACTAACTTCAGCGGAATAATCCTCTTTTCCGTTTCATTTTAGATGCCTCCCCTTGAAAGAAGCCTCAATGTTGATTCCCCTTCGTTGAGGCTTCTTACTTTTTTACCCTTTCATTCCTTCACTCTTCATCACTAACGCATCTCACAAACTAAAAAGTCAGCCTCTAAAACGTAAGTTCTCTCTAGATAGTTGATCAACAGAAGTTTTGCCCATTAGTTTCATATCTCGCTCAAGCTCCGTACGCATGAGCCCTAACGCACGCTCAACACCAGGTTGACCAGCTGCAGCAAGTGGATACAAATACATTCTGCCAATACCCACTGCTTTTGCACCAAGCGACAAAGCTTTCAATACATGAGTGCCACGCTGCACACCACTGTCGAAGATCACATCGATTTCATCCCCAACTTCATCAACAATTTCGGCCAGTTGATCAAACGAACTACGAGAACCATCCAACTGTCGGCCACCGTGGTTAGAAATAATGACGCCTGTGCAACCAATTTCGACCGCTTTACGTGCGTCTTCTCGGCTCATAATACCTTTTAGACAAAACTGACCATCCCAGAATTTCACCATTTCGGCGACATCATCCCAGTTCATTGAAGGGTCAAGCATATTGGTAAAGTAGTCACCAATAGATGTAGCACCACTGCCCATGTCAATGTGTTCATCAAGTTGCGGCAAGCTGAAAGGTTCGTGTGTGACATAATTAATGCCCCACATGGGTTTCAGAACAAATTGCAGTATGCCTTTCAAGTTGAGTTTAAAGGGAATAGAAAAGCCAGTCCTCAAATCCCTTTCACGATTGCCTCCTGTAATGGAGTCCACCGTTAGCATCATAACTTGTACACCGGCGTCTTTTGCCCGCTGCATCATGGCGCGATTTAATTCTCGATCTTTGTGAAAGTAAAACTGATAAACCTGAGGTGTATTGGTTTGTTTTGCAACTTCTTCCATACTGACTGTACCAAGAGAAGACACACCAAACATGGTGCCGTATTTCTCTGCCGCGCCAGCAACGGCACGTTCACCATCATGGTGAAATAAACGCTGTAACGCCGTTGGAGAGCAGTAAACTGGCATATCTAGCTTCTGACCCATCACAGTCACAGAAAGATCGACATCCTGAACACCAGTTAAAACACTCGGCACCAAATCACAGGTTTCAAAAGCGGCCGTATTGCGACGATAAGTCGACTCATCATCAGAACCACCATCGATATAATTAAAGATCGGGCCTGGCAAACGCTTTTTAGCTAAAACCCGAAAATCATGAAAGTTATGACAATCTTTTAGTCGCATCATTGTGTTCCTTATTTTTTAGTTGCTCACTTAATCAATTCAGTCACTATAGTACGAGTTTCATTTATGATAAATATGACACAAAATAATAAACTCTTTCTTAAAATGGCGTAATAATAGTGAATGCAGCAGATTTAACACTTTTTGTTTACGTGGCCGATACAGGTTCTTTCAATAAAGCCGCCCAATTAGCAGAGCTATCCACCCCCGCTTTAAGCAAAAGAATCAGTCGCCTTGAACAAGCACTTGGCGTGCAATTAATTCACCGAACAACAAGACGGCTTAGCCTGACAGAAGCAGGAGAAAACCTTTACATACATGCTAAAAACATAGAAGGACAAGTCAGCGACGCCGTGGCGGCGGTATCTGCTTTCAGTCACGGGCTAAGTGGGCACATAAAAATCTCTGTGCCCACCATTTCTGGAGAGTTACTACTGGCCGAAGCGATCGCTGAGTTTTGCCAAATGTACCCAAACATCACAGTGGATATGCGCCTAGAAAATGACTTTGTGAATCTGGTCGAAGAAGGGCTCGATCTTGCGGTTCGCACCGGAAAATTAGAAGACTCCAGCTTAATCGCCAAGCCATTGATTCAATCCAATTGGGTGGTTTGTTGCTCACCAAGTTACATTGAAACACACGGTAAAATCACTCTTCTAGAAGAACTAAAAGAGCACAATTGCCTCGCCTATACGTATCAGGCACAAGGCTCATTCGATTGGCGCTTTATTAAAAATGAGATAGGTAAAGGTTCGACAGAAGAAAACGTGCGAATCAGCGGAAGTTTAGCCACCAACAACGCTCAAGCCTTACGCAAAGCCGCTTTGGCAGGCTTCGGTATCGTTTATGTACCTCGCTGTTGCGTCTATGAAGATCTACAGAAAGGCTCTTTACAAGCCATTTTGACCAACTACCAACCACGACAACTTGGCGTCTACGCAATTTACCCACAGACTAGATATTTACCAGAAAAACTTAGGCTACTGATAGAGCATATAAAAAAAGCCTATCAAAACAAGAAAGAGTACTTTTAAAAAAAGTATCAAAACAAAGGCATTTGGTCGCCTTCTTTAGGCGGTACTTTGAATTGTCGACAATCAAGAAAGCTCAGTCGATTACCATCCAGCCCATGTTTTCTTCTGGCCATATGAAAACGCTGACTGATCAAGTCCGCAAACACACCCTCGCCAGTCATACGTTTGCCGAATTGACTGTCGTAAAGCTTTCCACTTCGCATGTCCATAATACGCTGCAATACATGATCGGCCCTATCTGGGTAATGTTGCTTTAACCAATCTTTAAACAATGGAGCTACTTCATGGGGAAGGCGCAACATAACGTAGTTAATAGATTGCACACCTACCTCAGCGGTTGCCGCGACAATCTCTTCTAATTCATGGTCATTAATAAAAGGTATGACAGGCGCAGCCAAAGCACTAACAGGAATACCCGCTTCCCGCAGCGTTCGGATTACCTTCAAACGTGTTGCTCCAGAAGCGGTTCTTGGCTCTAAAATACGCTTTAAATCATTATCCAATGTGGTCACACTGATGGCCACATGAATCAGGTTCTTCTCGGCCATTTGCGCCAAAATATCAATATCACGCAGAATCAAAGTGCTCTTAGTAATAAGGGAAATCGGCTGGCGATGAGCCAAAGCGATTTGTAATAAATCGCGGGTGATTTTCAGCTCCTTCTCAATAGGTTGGTAGGCATCAGTATTAATCCCAATCGCGATCGGCTGGCAACGATAATTCGCGTGAGCCAACTCTTCTTCGAACAAATACGCGGCATTGGTTTTCGCCACCAGCTTTGTCTCAAAATCCAATCCTGGAGATAAATCTAAATAAGCGTGAGTTGGTCGAGCAAAGCAATAAATACAGCCATGTTCACAACCTTTATAAGGGTTAATGGATTGACTAAACGGCACATCTGGCGAACTGTTGCGACTAATGATGCTCTTAGTTCTTTCGTGGCGAACCTCTGTTTTCGGTGACGATGCTTCCAATAAAGCCACATTTTCGTCATTTTCATCCACTTCCACCAAAGTAATGGCAAAACGCCCAGCTAAATTATTGGCTGTACCTCGCCCCTTAATTGGCGAATGAAAAGGATTCGTATTATTTGAAATAGACATAAATAAATCCAACAAATACTGTATATATATACAGTTATTTTGAGCATTTTAAATTCACAATGCAAGGCTTATTCACCTTAATTTCCTGTTAGCATAAAAGGCATTCAATGATTGTTTTTGGTATTTGTTGGAGAAAGCTTTTATGTCAGAATACTTTGCTACTGTGGAATGGAAACGTTATTCACAAAACTTTCTAAACCGGCAATACAGCCGCGCCCATGAATGGAAATTTGAAGGTGGTGTGGTGGTGCCCGCCTCCTCTTCCCCTCATATCGTTCCTATCCCCATGTCTGTTGCTGACAACGTGGATCCAGAAGAAGCCTTTGTAGCTTCTATCTCAAGCTGCCATATGTTGTTCTTTCTCGACTTCGCTTCCCGCAAAAAACTCATCGTAGAACAGTACATAGACAAAGCGGTCGGCACTTTAGCCATTGGGCCAAATGGCAAGCAGATGATGACAGAAGTGGTATTAAAGCCAGAGGTAATCTTTGTTGGAGAAAGGCCAAGCCCAGAAATATTAAAGGCCCTACATCACCAATCCCACGAGGCCTGCTTTATTGCTAACTCAGTGCTGACCAATGTGAGAGTGGATGAGGTCTTTTACAAGTGATGACTTACAAGGCATTAATAAATAATGCGTAAGCGTTTAAAAAAACTACAAATGCAAAATTGAAATATAAGCTTTAAGGGCACGGCTTCACCAATTCAAATTCACAATAGCCGTAATCCGCTCCATTTATTCTCACTGAAACGGCATGCGTTCCTGAGTAATATTGACGAGTTGTAATGACTTTAAAAGGATGCGTTTTTTGTATGGTTAATGTTTCTGAGGGCGAAAGCGTGACACTCTTCCATTTAAAGACTTTCGCTGTTAATGAACCATTGGCTTTTTTATGATGAACCAAATAGTCAATAATCAAGGTTTGTTCATGCTCTGCTGAAGACGCTATTATCAACTCGAATGTTATATCATCGCCTATGCATACTGAGCTTGTTAACGTGTTCAGCGCGTTCAATGTAACTTGTGCAGGGTGAATACCAAATGCCGCTAAGGCCTCTGGATGACCTTGTTTGATTAAAGTACGGCACGCGTGTTTTACCAATCGCAGACGATTCTTTTGTTGGTCTTTATTTATTGGCTGAGCTTCTGCTTGTAACCAATCTTTCGCAATACTTGCGACCTTATCTGGGTGATCTTTAGCAATATCATTTAGGTGATTTGCTACCGAGCGTCTAACATATTCTTCCTCGTCATCCCTTAATACTGTTAACAAAGGTATTAGCGGCGAAGGGTCTTTTATCAAGTTAGGCAATTGCATGGCCCAAGGTAACCTTGGCCTTGTGCCTTCGCTCACCAAACGACGAACATGATAATCATCGTCATATACCCAAGAGGAAGTAATAGCGAGTGCTCGTTGCTGATCGGCAATGATAAAAGGTCGAATATCGAACTCTGAGGAAAAGTACGACGTCATGTCTTTAAGCAAATTTAGACTTAGCTCAAAGTTTTCTAACCCATGCTGAGCAACAACCATACCTAGCGGCATCATCGCCCAGCCGCATAAACCCTCTTCATCACTTTGTTGTGAGACTTTAAGGTTAGCATGGGGCCGAGTGTGTAACATCCGCCTTAATATTGAATACCTAAGGTTTAGCTCTACTGGCAAGACTTTGTGCATCTCGTCGGCAATAAGTTGCGCTCGCTGTTTTAGCTCTAAACTATCGAGCTTCGCTTCTATAGTCCGACAAAATGCTTCTTCGTTAAAATTTGGTTCAGAAGGAAGTTGTTTGGATAGATGAAACGCAAATAAGCGCACCAACGACATCGAGAGTTTATCTTTGAAAGCTTCCATCACAGTCCCCTAAATATACGTTCAATGGCGAATCTTTATAGGCCATTACAAGGATGATGTAACCTAAAGCCTTCACTTTACAATGAAAACCTATTTTACTCTTCAGAAATGGTATAAAACCTTTCTACCTGTTGAGTCACCTTACCCCAATGTGACGCCTTCACTCGGCCTTGGTGCTTTTCAAAAGCGGACTTGTCGGTGAACTCTTCATAAACATCGAAACGGTACGGATTGTTTGAATCTTGGGTGACTGTAAAAGTAATGCAGCCAACTTCTTGATGAGTCAGTGCGATATGGTTTGGCAATTCACTCTCAACCGCTTCCAAGTCTTCCCTTGGCACTTCAATATAACCGCTTAATCTTATCTTCTTCATACTTTTCCCTAGTGTTTAAAAGACAATTTCCAATCAAACTTTACCGCACACACCGCCAGTAATACCAGTAAAACCCCCAGCCCTTGCCATAAACTGATTTGTGTTGAAAAGGCAGCATAATCGACAAAAAGAGCGGTAACAGGGTAAATAAAAGACAATATGGCGATTAAACTGGTCGGTAACTTTTGGAAACTGTCGTACATGATGATGTACATAAACCCTGTTAGTACGGCACCAAGAACCAAGAGATCAATCCATTGACTTGTCTGGGTTGGTAAGTGAGAAAAATCCATAAAAGGTAATAGCATAAACACACCAATAACCACCTGAACCAAAGCAACAAAGGTGGACGGCACTTGGCTAAATTTTTTGGTTAGCAGAGTTGTTACCGTATAAAGTAGGGCGGCACCTAAGGCGAGCAATAAACCAATGATTGCAGAAGGCTCAGATGAAAAATCCGCATCACCCGCGAAGAGCGCCGCGATTGCTTTTAGGTCTAGCTCAACAATTAAGAATAAACCGATAAATGCCATACTGAGCCAAAAGAGTAATGAGCTTGACAGTTTTTCTCGAGTAATAAGTGCGCCTGCTAGTACCAAAAATAACGGTTGCATGTGATACGCCACAGTGGCGATGGAAAAGGGAATGTAGTGAAACGAAGCAAAGAGAAAAATCCAATTCGACACCAAGGTGATACCACCTAAAATAATCGCCCATAACACACTACGCTTGAAAAACTCACGACGTATTAAACCAGAAAAATACGCATAAACACCTAAGACAGTCGCGCCTATAACGCAGCGAAAAAACACTACATTCCATAAAGACTGTTCAGAACTGATAACAAAATAACCTATGGTTCCTGACAATATCATAGCGAGGACAAGCTCAATCGTGCCGACGCTGGTGGCTGAACGGTTCATGGTTTTCTCCTTAGTTTTGCATTGGGTGAACAAACTGCTCTATGGTGAGTAGAATAAAGACTAATCAACGCCATTGGCAGACATAAAAAAGGCAAATATAGAGAGTTACCCTTTATTTTGGAGGCAAAAATGCGAAATGACTTTAGAAAAAATGAATTCCACCTAGATGGTATTGATACCAAGCTAATTGAACTCTTGTACGATAATGCGAGAACCCCAGTGAGTGAGCTTGCTCGCACTGTTGGTATGACGGCTCCCAGTGTTAATGAACGTTTAAAACGGCTTGAAGAAAGTGGTGTGATTGCAGGCTATCGAGTGGATATTAATCCTGCTGCTCTAGGCTACAGCTTAATGGCGATAGTACGTATGCGCCAATTTCCCGGAAAAATGCAGGAATTAGAAGCACAGATTCGCGCCATTCCCGAAATCGTAGAGTGCGATAAAGTCACCGGAGACGACTGTTACATCGCGCGTTTATATCTAAAAGATATCAGCCAACTTGACCCTATTCTAGACAGCATATCGGAGCTTGCCGACACCAGCACCGCCATCGTCAAATCGACACCCGTAAAACGGCGACTGTTGATATAAACAGACGCCCACAATGTTTTACGAAACATTCAAAACCCTCTATCCCAGAACAGAAGGGTCTTGCTGGATCATCAAAGCCTTCATTTCTTCAAAGTGCTGACGAGAGAAGTCTTCTATTTTTTCCCAATCACGGGCTGTTTTTTCAGCGACTTCATCAGACAGTACATTCAATTCTTGACCAGTAGACAACGCCGTAATAAAGATTTGGCAGGCGCGCTCTAATGTCCACATATCATCGAATGCCACGCCAATATCTGTTCCCGCAACCATCACCCCATGGTTGCCCATCAATAAGCGGCTGTTATTTTTCAATAAGCCACACAGTCGCTCACCCTCTTCCACGGTATCTGCCATGCCACCAAACATAGTATCCACAGAAACACGATTAAAATAACGGGCGGTATTTTGATCGACAGGAAGAATTTTGGGGTCTTTCATCGTAGAAACGGCCGTGGCGTATACAGGGTGCAAATGCATGGCAACACGCACATGGGGTAATTTTTGATGAAGCTGACCATGAATAGACCAAGCGGTTGCATCCACATCAGGACGTTCTGCCGTAGAAGGATCATCCGCATCCAAAAGCAACAGATCACTGGCTCTTATGCGTGAGAAGTGCTTCCACTTAGGGTTAATAAGAAATTTCTTCCCATCTTCTGATACGGCCGCACTAAAATGATTGGCAACAGCTTCATGCATGCCAAGATGGGCAAAAATACGAAAAGAAGCCGCTAAGTCGATTCGTATTTGTTCTTCACTAGGGAAAGACATTGTTATCTCCTAAAAAATATTTCCTAATCATAAAAACCTGTGCAGACTCGCATCCACACAGGTTTTTATTGACCATTACATTAATTAAGGCATAAGATTTTTAAGGTCTTCTGCGTTTGGCGCTTGGAAGTTATATTTTTCTAATAACGCTGTGTATTCAGATGTTTTACTGAATTTTTCAATACCAGCAATCAGTGTATTTTTGACTTCATCATTGCCCTTTTTAACCGCGAAGCCATTTAATACAGGGTAAAGAATTGTATTAGAAGACACACCAATACGCCCGTTCAGCTTTTTCACAACACCTTTAGCAATAGAAGCATCGGTAACTTGCACTTCAACGGCACCAGATAAGACAGCTTGAGTCGCTTCAGGGTCTGTTGGGTACTCACTGATTTTAATAGAACCTAAACCGTTAGCATCACAGTAATCCACTGATATGCTTTGCACTTGTTTAAGGAATGCCGTACCTGCCATTGTCCCTACTTTATGACCACATAGATCTTCAAATACTTTAGGCTGAAAATCCTTGGCCGTAGGCGCTACGATAGATTGGCCACTTTTTAGATAAGGAATCATATCAATTACTTTTACTCGCTCAGCCGTAATATACATAGAGGAGTTAATAATATCGTAGCGACCACCTTGCAAGCCTGGAATTAAATTGGCCCAGCGAGTATCAAGGTTTTCAGATTCAATCCCCATTACTTTCGCAACACCCGCTAAAAATTCAATATCAAAGCCAGCAGGCTTGCCCTTATCCATATATTCATAGGGCGCATAAGTCATATCGGAGCCCGCAATGATCTTCCCTGTTTCTTTAAAGGCAAAGGCACTTGCGGAAGATAAAATTAAAGCGGCACTCACAGCAACAGTTGCAACACCAGTAACCAGTGAACGAGTTTTACATTCAGAATATTTCATTGTATTTCCTTTCATTAATTTAAGGGATTAATCTTGATTAGCTTGTTGAACAAAAAACGATGCGCCTTTGGGTTTCTGAGGCAACTTCAACGTGTTCTCTACACTTCTGACTTGACCACTTTCTTGTCCCCAGACCATTTCGCCTGAGTGAACACTAGGGAGTGGGCTCTCTCCATATGGGAGAGCATCTTCAGCGGCGTAAACATTAATAAATATGGTACGAGGCAACTCTGTGTCATTCGGGCTTGATGCGTGTAATAAACGCGAATGCATAAAACAAACGGAACCCGCTGGACCATAGCAAGATACAGGGCTCTGGCAGCGCTCTTCTTCCACCTTTTCGCTTATGGTTCCCGTAAATACGCCATCATGCCAATGGGTAAACAACTCTCTTTTATGACTACCAGGAATCACTTGCAGCGGGCCATTTTCTGGTGTGACATCACTGACCATCAGTAGACTTGTGATTAAGTCATCATTACTGTGAGGCGTAAATGGGAAATCTTGATGCCATTTCACTTGCGTCGCCGTATGAGGCAATTTGGAGTTAATTTTTCCGTGGTGAAAACGCGCACCCGAGCCACCAATCAACTGACCAGAGTACTGGGCCACTTTCGATTCTAAGGCGATCCTTTTGTATGTATCAGATACTTCTGTCGGTGATGCGACTCTTCGCAAAGATGGATGCTCTGCACTGTGATCATGCTCAACATCAAAACGAGCACGGCCATCAATGGTTTCACCGTACGCTTGCGTCTGTTTACGGCTTTCTTCAACCCAGCCATTGAAGTCTTCCAACAGGGCAGAAATGTCTTGTGCATTTAATACATTTTCAACAAGCAAAAAACCGTCTTCGTGGTATTTATCAATTTGCCATTGTTCTAGCATCAGATACTCCAAATTTACTCAGTTAAGCTTAACGATACGTCTTTAAGGAAAGCTTCTACGCGTGGATTATCTCCTCGTCTCAATGCCTCAGGTGATTCATCACACACCACGCGGCCTTTTTCCATGAACACAATTCGATCAGAAACGTTAAAAGCGAAATTCATTTCATGAGTGACGATCACCATGGTGATGCCGTCTTTCGTCAAATCTTCAATCACTTGCAACACTTCATTCACTTTTTCAGGGTCTAATGCAGAAGTCGGCTCATCAAACAACATAATGCTTGGCTTCATCATTAAGGCTCTGGCAATCGCAATGCGCTGCTGCTGCCCACCAGACAATTGATGAGGGTATTTCCAAGCGTGCTCTAACATTCCAACCTTGTTCAAAAGTTGGTACGCCTGCATTTCTAACGCTTTTTTCGGTGCCAATTTGTGGTAACGGGGCGCCAATAGTAAGTTGTCCATAACAGACAAATGCGGGAACAGATTAAAACTTTGGAACACCATCCCGATTTCTGTTCTATGTTCAGGATGTTCAATGACACGTGGCTTGCTTGAAACTTGACGAAGCAATTTGATAAATGGGTTGCCATTCAACTTGATTTCACCGTTATCAAGTTGCTCCAAACCGTTCAGGAGTCTTATCAAGGTTGTCTTACCAGAACCTGAAGGCCCTATAATAGACACCACTTCACCGGTCTGTACGCTCAAATCAACGGCACCAAGTACTTCCACATCGTTATAGCTTTTGTGTAATTTATGAGCCTCCAATGCTGGCCCATCAATCTCTGCCGCTTTTTCCGCTTTCAATTGCGGAGCGTTCGATATTTCCTCAATCAATTCTGCTGAAAGCTGCTGTTTTGGCTTCGCTTTCGTTACATCCAAGGCGTTCTCTAAAAAGCGTAATAAGAAATCAAAAACCGTCACGATCATCACATAAAAGATCGCCACAGCGGCCATGGTTTCCAATACCAAAAAATTCTGTGTATAGAGTCGCTGACCAACGAGCAATATTTCTGTTAGCGACACCACGGAAACCAACGAGGTTAACTTCACAATAGAAACCAGCTCATTGGTTAATGCAGGCAACGCCACACGAAAGGCTTGAGGAATGATGACCAAGTACTGAGCACCAACAAAACGAATACCGAGCGCCTTCGCAGCCTCACCTTGCCCCTTCGCAATAGAGAGTAAACCGCCGCGATGTATCTCAGCGATATAGGCGCTTTCACACAACACCATGGCAAGTAAGCCAGCAAGGAAAGGATTGGATAAAAAGTCCCCTGTAGCAGGAAATACCAAAGGCATGTTGTAAACAAACATCAATAAAACGAGAAGAGGTAAACTGCGAAACAACCAGATATAAAATTTTGCAGGGATATTTAAAATGCCGTATTTAGATTGTCTGCCCAAGGCAAGAACAAAACCAAACACAATACTGATTAACCAACTGGCAATACTGAGCTGTACCACAGTCCAACTTGCCAACCAGAAGTCCGATAAGCTGAACAAGCTAAACAAATATTCCCAATCAAATACCATAATACTCGTATCCTCATTTCAACCAGTTTGTTACAAGCGATTAATTAACAAGCGACAGACATAAACCAAAAGTCGATCCTTGCTTGAATTTATAATCAGTATGTAGGGGGCTGAGTATGGCTAGCAATTAGTATTTTTTTCTCTTCTGCTTCGGAAAAAACTATCTAAAAGGCTCGCACCACAAAATAATATTTGTTCAGGTTTTGCACTAAAATGATTCGTTTTTTTCCCTGTAGCATTCACTCTAGCAAGAAACAAAAGTCATATAAAATCCTTATATTTCAATAACAAAGGCGTTATAGGCGCAAACATTGCATAGATAAAAAGTATTCTAAAATTATATTTGAGCATATTTTTTGTATAGGCAGTCACGATGAGACATTTCACTCTAAAGCAACTCCATTACTTCACCACTACGGTTGAAAAAGAAAGCATCGTTGAAGCATCCAGAAAACTACACATTGCCCAACCTTCTATCTCGACAGCCATAAAAAACCTAGAAAGCTCATTTGGGCAGCAGCTCCTTATCAGACATCACGCTCAAGGTATTTCACTGACGCCAAGTGGCCGTCGCTTTTATGATAAGGCCAAAGAATTACTGCGAGCGTCCTATGAGTTTGAGCAAAATTCATTGGCAGACAGTGACATTATCAGTGGCAAAATATCCATCGGTTGTTTTGAATCCGTCGCACCACTTTACATTCCTAAACTCATCTCAGGCTTTAAAGAAACCTATCCAGGTATAGACATTCAGCTGCATGATGGACAGCAACACGAAGTGATGGCTGGGTTGCATCGTGGGCAATTTGATCTTGCACTTTTATACGATTTAGAAATTGATAATTCGGTACGAAAAGAGCCACTTAACGCGCCTCATAAACCGTATGCTCTATTACCAGAAAACCACCCACTTGCCCTTAAGGAATCCGTCACACTAGAAGAGTTAAGTCAAGAACCAATGATATTGTTGGATGTTATTCCAAGCCGAAATTACTTCTTAAACATCTTTGCTGAAAAAGGCTTGTACCCAAAAGTCGCCTACACTTCCCCATCCATTGAAATGGTGCGCTGTATGGTGGGACAAGGCCAAGGCTTCTCTATCTTGGTCACTCGCCCTTGCAACAAGATGACCTATGACGGAAAACGACTGGAATATGTTGAAATTGAAGACGATATGGAAAGCTCAATGTTGATCATGGCTTACCTGAAAACTGACGAGCCAACCAAACCAGCTAGACTCTTTATGGATTACTGTTTAAACACAGATTTAGAACCTTCTTTCTAAAAAGCACGACTTAAAAGCCGCACCAACATGGCGCAGAGAATCACAGAAAACACCTTTTTCATAGGTGTTTTTTTATAGTATCCCCCCTCATATAAACCCAATAATGCTTAGATATTATTTTCCTATTCAGTTAACACAATTATTGTAATTTACCTGTTTTTTTGACTGCCATAAGCTAACAAGACCTCTAGATATTTTTAAATTAAGAAGGCACGCAAATGACAGTCAATATTAAAGAAGTGGATACTTTAGTCGTAGGTGCAGGACAAGCCGGCATAGCAATGAGCGAACATCTCACTCGTCAAGGCGTTCCTCACCTTGTACTAGAAAAGAATCGAATTGCCGAAGCTTGGCGAACAAATCGGTGGGATTCTCTTGTGGCGAACGGCCCAGCTTGGCACGACCGCTTCCCAAGTATGGAATTCTCAGATGTGGACCAAGACTGCTTCGTACCAAAAGATCAAGTCGCAGACTACTTCAACGACTACGTCAAAAAATTTGAGTTGCCTGTTATAAGCGGTATTGAAGTCTCTAATGTAGAGAAAAACAAAGAAGGCTCTGGTTTCATAGTACAAACCTCTGACGGCGTTTTTCATGCTCAGCATATCGTTTCTGCAACAGGCCCATTTCAATCGCCTGTTATCCCTTCTATCGCAACTGAGGATCACGGCATCCATCAAATGCATTCAGCGGATTACCGCAACCCAGAAGCACTTCCTGAAGGCGCGGTGCTCGTAATAGGCGCTGGCTCTTCTGGCGTACAGATTGCTGATGAGCTATTGCAATCAGGGAAAACGGTTTACCTTTCTGTTGGCCCTCACGATAGACCACCTCGCAGCTATCGTGGCCGTGATTTTGTTTGGTGGTTAGGCGTATTAGGCCTTTGGGACGTTCCAGCTAACGAACCGGGTAAAGAGCATGTCACCATCGCAGTAAGTGGTGCCGAAGGCGGCAAAACCATCGACTTCCGCCAGCTAGCGGAACGAGGCATGAAATTGGTCGGGCGCACTCAGTCTTTCAATCAATCAACCGTCCTCTTTAGCAACGATCTAGCCGACAATATCCGCGCAGGTGATGATAACTACCTATCGCTACTAGATAGAGCTGATGCATACATTGCTGACAATGGTTTGGACCTTCCAGAAGAACCTGAGGCAAGAGAACTATTACCTGACTCTCATTGCATGACGAATCCAACCATTGAACTGGATATGAAAGCCGCAGGCATTCAATCCATTATTTGGGCAACAGGTTACTCAACCGATTATAGCTGGCTCAATGTGGACGCTTTTGATGACAACAATCAACCTAAGCACCACCGCGGTGTATCGAAGCAAACTGGCGTTTATTTCTTAGGTTTGCCATGGCTGTCACGCCGAGGCTCTTCATTCATATGGGGTGTTTGGCACGATGCAAAATACATTGCTGATCAGATCGTCATCCAACGCCAATACAAACAATACAAACAATACACTAGCCCAGCGGCTAAATAGGGGAAGTTATGCCTACTCACACACGTATCAGAATGTTTAACACCAAAGAAACCTACCCAAATCAGTCTCTTGATAACGACCTTTGCCAAGCCGTTGTGGCAGGCAATACGGTGTATGTAAGAGGACAAGTCGGTACCAATTTCGACGGCAAGCTTATTGGTCTTGGCGATCCAGCCGCCCAGGCAGAACAAGCTATGAAGAACGTGAAGCAGCTATTAGAAGAAGCTGGTAGTGACCTGTCTCATATTGTCAAAACAACCACCTATATCACAGATCCTCGTTTTCGTGAGCCAGTGTATCGCGAAGTCGGCCGTTGGCTAAAAGGCGTTTATCCCATTTCAACAGGCTTGGTTGTCGCTGGTTTGGCGCAACCAGAATGGTTGATGGAAATTGACATTATCGCCGTCATTCCAGATGAAAAATAACGAGGAGGTAAGATGACTATTTCTATCACAGCGTATTGTCCTGAAACCGGTCAGTTAGGCATCGCCATCAGCTCTTCCAGCATCGCGGTCGGCGCGCGTTGCCCATGGTTACTAGCCGGTGTTGGTGCGGTATCCAGCCAAAACATTACGCTGCCATCCTTAGGCAGCAAAACCCTTGAATACATGGCGAATGAGCTGTCGCCTGAGGAAGCTCTCAAGAAAGCCTTATCGGAAGATGAGTTTAGCGATTATCGCCAAGTCACTGCGATCAATACCAAAGGGGAAACTGCCTGTTTCAGCGGCGCACAATCCCTTGGGATTTACCATACGGTGGCAGGGAAAAACTGCATTGCCGCGGGTAACATGCTTTCTAAACAGTCGGTGATTGATGCCATGATCAAAGCCTTTGAAGCGTCCTCAGGGGAACTGGGTGATCGGCTTTTATTGGCTCTAAACGCAGGCGCTGAAGCCGGTGGCGAAGCTGGCCCTGTGCATTCAGCGGCTTTGAAAATTGTCGAAAGTTGCTCTTGGCCTCTTGTTGATTTGCGTGTTGATTGGGCAGATGAGCTGCCAATAACTGCTCTGTCAAAGCTGTGGAGCGATTATAAGCCTCAAATGCAAGCCTACGTGACTCGTGCTTTAGACCCTCGCCAAGCACCGAGCTACGGAGTACCGGGAGATGAGTGATTCTCTTGCAGACTTTTCACCGTCCTTGCAGCACATTTTCAAGAAATTGCTGCAATTTGACACGGTGAGTCGACATTCCAATATTGCCTTAATTCGATTCATAGAAAGCTACCTTAATGAGCTAGGCATTGCGTCCCAGCTTATTATGAATGACGAGAAAACCAAGGCGAATTTGTATGCTCGATTAGGCCCAAAAACAGAAGGCGGCATTATGCTTTCTGGGCACACAGACGTTGTGCCTGTGGACGGCCAGAACTGGACAGTTGATCCATTCAAACTCACTGAGTTAGACGGAAAATGCTATGGTCGAGGCAGCGCTGATATGAAAGGCTTTATTGCCTGTGTTCTGGAATCCGTACCACGCTTTAAAGAATCCAATCTACGACTTCCCTTGCATTTGGCCTTTTCCTATGACGAAGAAATAGGCTGCTTAGGCGTCCGATCCTTAATCGAGCACATCCATTCATCACCCGAAAAACCCGCCATGTGCATTGTTGGCGAACCCACGAATATGGAACCCGTTTATGGTCACAAAGGGAAAGTGGCGATGCGCTGCAATGTACATGGTCATCCATGTCACTCTGCTTATGCGCCACAAGGTGTGAATGCGATTGAATACGCCGCCAAATTAGTGAATAAACTGTCTGATTTAGCTGAGCCACTAAAAGAGCATCAAGACGAGCGTTTTGATCCACCTTACAGCACTCTGCAAACTGGCGTCATAAAAGGCGGAACGGCACTCAACATTGTGCCCGAACACTGTCACTTTGACTTAGAAATGCGCTATTTACCGCAAGCGGATCACAGTGCCAGCTTGAACGCATTGCAGGACTACGCGAAAAACACCCTTGAACCAAAGATGCAATCGGTTAACGCCAATACAGGGATTCAATTCGAAGTCTTAGCGTCTTATCCGCCACTGCTTACAGACCCGCAATCGGACTTTGCCCAATGGGTGGCGAACTGGAGCAACAGTCAAAATTTCGGCACCGTAGCCTTTGGCACCGAAGGCGGGTTATTCGACGAAGCCGGCGTCGCCACCATCGTCTGTGGCCCAGGCAGTATGGAGCAAGGCCATAAGCCCGATGAGTTTGTCAGCGTAGAACAACTGAAAAGCTGCCACCACATGCTGGAAAACCTGCGCCACTGGATGAGCGAATAACACCTTAACCTCTCCTGACAGTTTTAAGGAAAGCCAATCACTACGAGGAAGAACACACATGACAGCGAAGAAAAAAGTCGTTTATTACAACATGCCCGGCGACCTGAGCCATGAAGAAAAGCTGCTCAAACAGTGGGGAATAACCGATCTCGAACTGGTACAAGTCAATGGCAATAACCTCCTAGAAGATGTGAAAGAAGCCGACTCTCTAACGCTTGAATACACAGAAGTCAGTGCTGACACCTTGAGAAAACTGCCTAATTTAAAAATCATTGCCCTACAAAGCATTGGTACGAACGAAATAGACATCGACGCGGCAGACAAAGAAGGTATTTACGTCACCAATACGCCAGCCTTTTGCGCTTACGAAGTCGCCAGCCACGCCATGGCATTACTGCTGAATCTCAGCCGCAAAGTACATATTTATAGCAAAAGCGTAAAAGAAGGTGCTTGGGACGCCAGCATTGGCGGTAGTTTGTCTAAACTCAAAGGCAAAAACTGTGGTCTCGTGTCACTCGGCTCCATTCCCCGAGCACTCATTCCTATGTTAAAAGGCTTTGGCATAAATATGTATGTATATTCGTCATCAACGTCGAAAGAAGAAGCCGAACGTTTGGGCATTTCAAAATGCGACTCTTTGGATGAGCTACTCAATATCTCAGACATACTCTCCCTCCACTCACCCCTTCTTCCAAATACACAAGGCATGATCAACGAGCACGCTTTTGCACAGATGAAAGAAGGCGTCATCCTGATCAATACGGCTCGTGGTGAACTCATTGATGAAACCGCATTGATCAAGAATTTAAAATCCAACAAAGTCGCTGCCGCAGGTTTGGATGTACTGGCTGACGAGAAAAAGCCCAATCGCGAACTCATCGCCATGGATAACGTAATAGTCACACCTCATATGGCTTTTTTATCTAAAGAGTCTTTATTAGAAAGTAAAAGGATCTCTCTAGAGCAAGTTGTGACGCGCTTATCCAAAAACCAAACGCCAGAGCATATCGTCAATAAAAACTTCACATTACCCAAACATTAGCAGCCATGAGCGAATAACATTGAGATAGGGCGCCTAAGAAAGCACCTTATTTCAAGATAAAGTGAAAATTCGGTAAAAAACATTGTGCAAGTTACTTTTTAGTAAAGCTCAGTTTATTTATCGTATTCGCCTTTTTCTGTCTTTTTACGTTTGAAAAGTATGTAAGATTTTTGGTTCCGTGTGCTTATTTATTAAGATGCTACATAACGATTTGAGAATTCTGTCCTTATTTTCTCAAAACAGCCTATTTCATGCTTAATTAGCGAAAAACCTGCATATTTAAGCAAATATGCAGGTAAAAGCCTGCGATTCGACAAACACAAGGGAAGCGTCTGAAACGCTATTTCAATCTAATTTTTTTCCTCTAATATGAACTTCATCAGACGGGCACAGCTTACTGGGCTCAATATTAAATAGACATATATAGGAAAATAATCATGAAAAAATTAACAGCAATCACAGCAACTCTTATCACAGCATCTGTTCTATCTACTTCTGCATTCGCTTCTACTGGTGACTCTGCACGTGAAGAATTACGTAATGCTAAAGTTGGCGTTACCGCACTGGCAAACACGCTTGAAAACCTAGGTGCGACAGTTGATGCCAGTGTTGATTTGAATGGCGCGTCTACTTTATCTCAAAAAGAAGCGATTTATGATGCGAAATACTCTGAACTACAAACTCAGTTCAACGAACTAAACGCTCAATAAGCACTGAATAGAGATTCCCCTCTCGATTTAGTATCACTGAAAGCGTCAGATAAGAACCCCAATGTCATCCCCTTCATTGGGGTTCTTTCGTTTGATTGGTAAAGTAGGCTATATAAGATCTACAGCCATTTCTCGATGAGTACCTCATCGAGAAATACGCCCTTCACTCTAGCGTGTTTTTTCGCCGTGCCAACCACCTTAAAACCTTGCTTCAAATACACCGCTAACGCCCGCTCATTATCGCCTCGAACATAAGCAAACAATTTTAAGTAGCCTTTCAACTTAGCGTCTTCAAAAGTCGATTCAAACAACCGCTTCGCCACCCCTCGGCCTCGATAGTCACTATCACAAACGTACCAATAACGCCCACATGATCAAAGGCTTTCGTGTACGATGCGAATGGCTCGATATTTTGGAATCCCACCACCGTGGAATCATCATCCAAAACCGCCACATTAAACACACCACGAGCAGGAAACGCTTCGATAAAAGCACGCTCCTGTACTGTTGTAAACGTCGTGTCCAACACCGTATAACGACCTTCTTCGATAATAGGATTTAACAGATTCGCCACGCCTTCGGCGTCACTTGGTATAACCGCTCTGATATTCAAATGAATGCTCTTTTAAATGAAATGACTGGATTGGACTTTAGTTTAACTAAACATTACTGATGAATAATTATAATTTTCAGGAAGCAAAAAAAGCCACGGACAATACATCATGTAAGATTCGAGCTAATGTCGAAATGATGTATTGCCGTGGCTTTGGTATAGAAAGTTCTATTTTAGATTAGTGACGTTACGCTTTGTTAAAAGCTGGAATCACTTCTTTACCGTATTTGGCGATGATTTCTTCTTCGTCGCCACTGTCTAGGTAGATGTTGAATTGCGTTGTGCCAGCCGCTTCAAGGTCTTTGATTTTGGCAATATGCTCTTCAGGCGTACCTAGAACACAGAAGCTTTTCACGATGTCTTCTGTGATGAAGTCTAGGAATGGGTTATCACTTTGACCGTGTTTCGAGTAGTCGTAGCCTTTACGGTTTTCGATGTAGTCCGTTAAGCTTTTCGGTACTAAGCCAGAATCGGCACCGTATTTTTCAACGATGTCAGCCACGTGGTTACCAACCATCGCTGGGAACCATTTTGTGTGTTCAATGCAGTAATCCATGTCGCCAAAGTACGCTGGTGCCGCCGCTTGAACTTTGAAGTTGGACATATCGCGGCCCGCTTCTTCACCCGCTTTGAGCGACTGATCCGTAAACCATTTAACAAGATCTGGATCGCCAATTTGCAAAATCACACCGTCACCCACTTGACCCGCCGTTGCCAAGGCTTTCGGGCCGTACGCGCCGATCCAAACTGGCAATTCGTAACCTGTCGCCCAAGGCAATTTCACTGGCTCAGGGCATTCGCCATATTCCACTTCTTCACCACGAACCATGGCTTTCACCTTGGTAGTGAATTCAGACAAACGCGCTAAAGTCGCTGGTTTTTTCCCCATCACTCGCATAGACGAGTCACCACGACCAAGACCAATATCGAAACGGCCATTACTTTGATGCGCCAAACTTGCGTATAAGCTGGCAGACAAAGACCAATCTCGAATATTCGGGTTCGTCACACAAGGCCCAAAACGCATGGTTTTCGTATGTTCCATACACATTGCCATGGCAACAAATGACTCACGCCAAAGAATGTGCGAATCGTAAAACCAGCAATAAGTGAAACCCGCTTCTTCCGCCTGACGAACCAAATTTCGTGCGCGGTCTGGGCTAACAAAACCTTTAAACGTGATACCAAATTCCATAATGTGTTCCTCTTGTCATAATATTTTTAATTAGTTTTTTAATTTTTTAAATTTCCAATAACTTTTCACGACGTAGTGAGCGATTAGTGCTCTGGTGGGCAAATACGCACACCCGCATGACTAAACGGCACCTCTTTCGAAATATTCAAACGAATCAAAATAGGCGTCAGCGCTTCAATACAGCGGGCACTTTCTGCCAACCCTGCGTTGTAGGCTTTGGTGCCCATCAGTTCGATAAGCGCCATGACTTTCTTCTTCGCGGCAAGGTCATTACCGCACACTAAAATGTCGCAATTAATCGCGCGGGAAAGGTCGTTCAGGGTGACGGCAGAGACGTTATGCAAGGCGCCAACCACAGGAATGCTTTCGCCCAGTAAGGCTTGCGCGGCTTCGGTTACAGAACCTTCTTTTGGCATTTCAACAGCTTTTGGATTGCCCGGCGCTAATGGCACAACAATGTCCACCAACACTTTATCTGTGAGCAAAGGCGCTAGAGCGGTCAATGTTGCGTCGTGGCCGCTGTAAGGCACGGAAAGGATTACTAATTCGCCTGCGGCTTTGGTGGCGTCTTCCATCGACAAACCAGTTATGTCTGCTTTACAGTCTTTTTCTGCCAATAAAGTGACCAGTTCTTTCGCTGTTTCTGCTGCTTTCGTTGCATCACGAGAGCCCAAAACGACACTGACCCCAGCCAACGCCAGACGCAATGCGAGGCCTTTACCTTGCGGGCCTGTACCGCCAATAATTGCTACTTTACTCATACATTCCTCTTTCTTTTTATCGAATATCAATGTGTTAAATCGGGTTATTTATTTGTGCTCTTAACCATGATTTATCGGAATAAATCCTCGTTATGGGCGCGCATTAAATCTTTGCTTGAGCTGTCGGTTCTCGGCCAATCCAAACCACGGAAAACAATCACAGGTGACTTGGCGCTTTTCTCCATGAGTAAGCCAGATGCGGCAGCGAGTTCGTCCGCAAAAGCCGGTGCGGTAACACTAAGCGGACGACCAAACGCGTCTTCTTCCCCCAACATGTGCATCACGCCCGGCACATTCGCCAAGCCAATCGCCACGTTGGTTTGGCCTAATCGCCAAGGTCGACCAAAGGTATCGCTGATGATGACACCCAGCTCACAGCCAAAGTGTTTTTCTAAAGCAAGACAGATTTCGCGGGCGCTTTTGTCTGGGTCTTCTGGCAGTAAAATCAATTGCCCCGGATGATCTGCGTTTGACTCATCGACCGCAGCATTGGCGCAGATGTAACCGTGTTTGTGTTCAGCAATCAGAACGCCTTCGTCTTGATCTGGACGTTTCATGGCGCGTACCACACGGCTTGATTGAGAAAGAATCACTTCGACCTTTCGCGGGTCTTTATTCACCGTTTTGGCCAATTCAATGGCTTCTTCGCTTGGCGTGACGTCTTCTAAATACGCGCACGCGCCTTCGCTTTTAGATACCACCTTGTGAGCAATGACTAAAATATCGCCGGCTACCAAGGTTTGTTTTTGAGAGATAAAAGTATCAATAATTTTCTGCGCTAAATCGTCGCCTTGTTGAAAATCTGGCAAACCCATTAGGCGAAACATACTCATAGAATCAGGCATATTGATGTTCCTTAACGGGTGATATAAAACACGATTTCCATGCATTGAAACGTTCTGGTGCTTGTATGACCGCTTGTTTCAAGTCATCACTTTGGTCGATGTCTAACGCCAAATCAGTGAAGTTCAATGAACGACAGCTCAAGCCGTTTTCAAATGCATTGCCTTTATGAAGTCTCGCGGACTGATGGCCATATTCAAATTCAATGGCGTCTGGCGGAGATGTCAGCAAGGCGTTTGTGCCGCCGTCTTTTGCCACTGCAATCACCACTTCCGCGTCATCCGCGACCGCGATTAATGCTTGGATTTCATCTGGATTCAGTACGGCAATGTCACCGGGAATAATCAATTGGCTGTCATAACCAGACTGTTTCACCCAATCACAGGCAAACGTGAGTGCACCGTTTAAGCCGCTCTCGCCATCATCAAATAACGTATTGGCGCCATAAGATTGGGCAAGCCCCAAAACCTCTAATGACTCACTGACCACCAACACATCCAACCTAGGAAAATGTGTTTGAAAAAACGCCAAGGTGTTTTGAAAAAGACTCAACGATAAGCTTTCGCGAGCTTCGTCCGTCATGCTGTGAGCAAGACGCTGTTTGGAACGTTGTGGGGATTTCATAGGAATCACCACACACAACTTTTCTTCTAAAAAGGGCATTACTTTTTTCCTCCCTTAGAACGCTGGCTCAAAGCAAATTGAACGACGCTGGATAACAAGTCTGATTTTTCTTCTGTGGTCTTCATTAAGGTGGGCGTGACCAAAACGTCTAGGCCTTTTTGCTCTAACCCAATCACTTCATCTTGATCCACAGTATCGATAACTAAAGCATTCAGAAAGGAGGCATAACATGCATAGATACCGTTTGAATCGATGCTTTTACCTGCACTTTCGAGCATTTTGTCGGCAGGTCCTTTAATGGTTTTTCCACCAATAAGTGGCGACACAGCGATGACATAAGCCCCACTGCTTTCAATGGCGTGTTGAATTTCTGACACCGCGAGAATCGCACCGATGCTGACGATCGGGTTACTTGGCGCAATGACAATCACATCGCTGTTGGCTATTTGCTCCAGAGCGGCTGGCGCTGCACTCGCCTTAGTAGCGCCTTTGTACTCAACGTCTAACACATCTGGTTTGCAGTGTTCACGGACAAAGAACTCTTGAAATGACAACCAGCCTGTTGGCGTTTTGACTCGGGTTTGCACCACATCGTCAGTCGGTAACAAAATCGGCATAGTCACGCCATGACGCTTTGCTAAACGATGAGTAATCTCGCTGGCGCTGACGCCCTTGGCTTTTTGGCTAGTGCGATAAATATGCGTCGCTAAGTCCAAATCTCCTAGCGTCATCCAAGTGTCTTGGCCTAATGCACTCAATTCTTTTAACACTTGGTGGGTTTCGTTTTTGCGTCCCCAGCCTTGTACTCGGTCAATTTGATCACCGAGGGAATAGATCAAGGTATCGATGTCTGGCGACACCCACAAACCATGAAACTCATCATCGTCGGCAATGTTGCCAATGATGCTGGTCGCACTGGCGTATTGGCTCGCCGCCAAGCCTTCCGCGGCTTTTGCGCCACCGACGCCGCCCGCTAACAGGGTGATTTTTAATTCAGACGCGCTGCTCATTAGGCAACGCCTTGAATAGCAATGCGATTAGCGTCGATAGACGGGCTCGCTTGATGAAAAACACGTGGTGCGTCTTCGAAGGTTTTGACCACACCGTATTTGGTGTCCCGTTGAACGGCGGTTAACCCTGCACTTTGAATGTTCGCCACCATGTCTTCAGGAAAGACTTCTTGTCCGTGGGTGGCGCCAGCGGCTCTTGAAATACTTTCGTTCATCAAGGTGCCTCCCAGATCATTCGCGCCAGATTGCAACATTTTGGTCGCCACTTCTGGGCCCATTTTCACCCAAGACGCTTGAATGTTATCGATGTGACCTTGCAACATAAGTCGCGCAATGGCGTGCATTTTAAAATGCTCGTCTTGGGTTGGCCCAGTACGAACCTTGTCAGGGTTGTCGTTGTACAAGCGGGTTTCATAATGAATAAAACCAAGCGGAACAAACTCCGTAAAACCGCCAGTTTCTTTTTGAATATCACGCAATAATTTAAGATGATTTGCCCAATGAATCGGCTGATCCACATGACCGTACATAATGGTCGAAGTCGTCGGTACGCCAACCGAATGGGCGGCTTTGATAATGCGAACCCACTCTTCTGTGGTGAGCTTGTTCTTGGTCAATTGCTTACGAACTTCTGTGTCTAGAATCTCTGCGGCGGTGCCCGGCATGGAACCTAAACCCAGCGCCTTCAATTCAGACAAAAACACTTCTGGCTCCAATTTGGCTTTCTTGCAGCCGTACCAAATTTCAAACGGTGAAAAGGCATGAATGTGAATGTCTGGCACGCGCTTTTTCACCGCGATAACCAGTTCTCGGTAATAATTCGCGTCGATGTCTGGATGCAAACCACCTTGAATACACACTTCGGTGGCACCGCGATTCCACGCTTCTTCCGCTCTGTCTGCGACTTGTTCTACGCTCAGAAATTCCGCTTCTTTATCGCCTTTTTCTTTGGCGAAATTACAGAAGCGACATCCCATATAACACACGTTGGTAAAGTTGATATTGCGTGTAATAACAAAGGTTCCTGTGTCGCCAACACGTTTTTCACGCACCTTATCTGCGGTATTTAAAACCGCTTGCGCATCTTCCCCCTGTGTCGCAAAAAGCACACAAGCCTCTTCCACATTTAACTCTTCACCTAGAAGAGATTTTTCTAAAATGTCACGAACGGCTGGTGTAATCTGATCGTTAAATAAAAGCGGATTCGGTGATTTCTCTGTGGTTACGTTCGATAAAATCATGCGATGGCTCCTCTTACATGAGCAGCACAACCCACCAGTGACGCCGCTCTTTGTATTAAATTAGGGGTTAGGTATTTATCGTTTTGATCTTGAAAACGAGAATAAATCGTCAGACGCTCGCCCAACGAATAACCCAAACCTTCACAAGCGGTCGCCACACTATTGATTTGCGGCCATGCGCGTTCTGGGTTGATAAAGTCTTTGGTGAGCGGTGAGATGCCACCGAAATCATTGATGCCGGCGTTGATGTAACTGCCATATTCAATTTCTAAATTCGGTGGTGCTTGTATGCTGATTTCTTCAGGAAGGATCAATCGAGCCACAGCAATTGTGCGCTTCATGTCGTCTAAGTCAGGTTCTTGGCAACCTTCCATTGCGGTACCGTCTTTAGCACGAAAGTTTTGGACAATGACTTCTTGAATGTGTCCGTAAGTAAGATGGCGATCTCGAATCGCCACCAAACTGCGAACTCGATCTTCCCAGCTTTCACCAATACCGATCAAAATACCCGTGGTGAAAGCGATGTCGAGTTTGCCTGCTTGTTCTATCGTATCGAGTCGGCGTTTCGGCGTTTTATCTGGGCAAGCGTAATGGGCTTGGCCCCGTTTTAATAAATCGGTGGAGACATTTTCCAGCATCATTCCCATGCTAGCAGCGACGGGTTTGAGTTTTTTCAACTCGTCATAAGACAAAGCGCCAGCATTCACATGAGGCAATAAACTGGTATTAGTTAATACGTTTTCACATTGATCATGAAGGTAATCTAAGGTGTTTTCATAACCGAGGTTGGCCAGTAAATCACGGGCTTTTTGATGACGCTCTTCTGGTCGCTCTCCCAAGCTAAACAAGGCTTCTTTGCAATCCAAAGCTTGGCCTTCTCGTGCGGTTTTCAACACTTGTTCCGGTGTCATGTAATTAGAGTGAATCGAATCTGGCGATTGCACAAAGGTGCAGTAGCCACAGGAATCACGACACATATTGGTTAAAGGAATAAAGACCTTTTTAGAATAAGTAAGCTTCTTTCCCCAGTAGCTATTACGAATCTGGGCAGCTTGTTGGCAGAGTGCATACAAGTCTGGCCCAGTGGCAAACTCATAAGATATGGCTTCAGATATTGAGATCATATTCACTCCGCGATGTGATGATTAATTAACTTTTTTACCATTTGGTATAAAAATTAATAGCAATCATTTGAACGAGAGTAAATCGTTTTTTTTAGTGCAAATCGCGCACTAAAACGGCACTTTGTGCGTAAAGTTTAGTTAAGTAAAAAGTTAACCAAAAGGTTAAGATCATGAAAAACTGCACTTTTTCTCCACATTCAAAGTTCAAAAGTGTGTCGAAAAAAAACCGAACACACGGAAAAATGAAACAGGAAAAAAAATTATTCCTTTGTTTTGGCACCAATAGCGCGCATAACAAAATCTGTCACTGCGATTTCCGCTCTTTCAAAGTCTTCTGCTTCCAAACGAGGCTTACCTAACAGTACTTCCATTTGCACAGAAAAATCAGCGTACGTTTGCGTCGCTGCCCAGATCGTAAAGAACAAATGTTCAGGGTCAATATTTTCCACCAAACCTTCGTCTATCCACGTTTTGACGAGAATCACATCGCGATCAAACTGAGGCTTCAAATGGCTAACAAGGTATTCTTTAAGCATTGGCGCGCCGCTGATAATTTCGTGAGCAAAGACTTTCGAACCATTTGGGTATAAGCGAGAAAGTTGCATTTTTTCACGAACGTAACGACGAATAATCACTTCCGGTGTATCTTGATGATCCGCACCGTTTTTTTCTAGGAAAGAAAGCTTTTCAATCCATACATCAAGCATTTCAGTCAGCACTCGTTTATAAAGTAACTCTTTGTTTTTAAAGTAATAAATTAAATTTTGTTTGGAAATATTAGCGGCCACAGCTATCGCTTCCATCGATGATCCGCTGTAACCTTTTTCTGCAAACAATACTTCCGCTGCGCGCAAGATTCGAGACTCCAATTCTTCTCGATTAATGGATTGTCTCGTCCGTTTCGCTGTTTTCACTGTCGCCATGAGCTTCGCCTTAAAAAATTATTCATTGGTTTTTAATAAACACACAAACCATTGTTTTATATATAAAATTCTTAAAATTTATGAATCCAAAATAACATAATAACCGTCCGTTAACGACGCTTTCATGGTGCTAGCCTAACAAACTTGGCCTACTTATTGCTGAATCGAAGCCATTGATGCAAATATTTTTTTACCATCATTTTTTACCTTTTGGTAAGTCTTTTTCTCTCACCTCTTTATATAGGTGCGTCACTGAACAGGAGCAAAACCATGCAAGACCTTCGTATCAACGAGCAGCGACTTTGGGACACGTTAATGGAAATGGGCGAAATCGGCGGCACAGAAAAAGGCGGCTGTAATCGTCTTGCAGGCACCGATTTGGATAAGCAGTCCCGTGACCTCTTCGTATCTTGGTGTAAAGCCTGCGGCTGTGATGTGGAAGTCGATAAGATAGGCAATATTTTTGCGCGTCGCCCTGGAAAAAACAATGATTTACCTGCGGTTGGCACAGGCAGTCATTTGGATACACAACCAACAGGCGGTAAGTTTGACGGCGTATTCGGCGTGCTGTCTGGCGTCGAAGTCTTGCGCACATTGCATGACAACAACATAGAAACCCCAACCCCAATGGAGTTTTCCGTCTGGACGAACGAAGAAGGCTCTCGCTTTCAACCTGCCATGCAAGGTTCAGGAACATACGTTGGTCGCTTCGATCTAGAAACCGAATTAAACAAAACCGATGTGAACGGTATCCGCCTTGGCGACGAGTTGGAACGCATTGGTTATCTTGGCGATATGGAATTAGGCAGCCGCAACATGGGCGCATTTTTTGAAGCGCACATAGAGCAAGGCCCTATTTTAGAAGACGAAGAAAAATCCATCGGTATCGTACGTTTGGGCCAAGGCATTCGTTGGTACAACGTGGAAGTGGTTGGTCGCCCTTCTCACTCGGGCACAACGCCAATGCATTTGCGTAAAGATGCCATGTTCGCCGCGTCGGCCATCGTCACAGAAATGAACGCCATCGCACTTCGTCACGAAAATGGTTTAGGCACCGTAGGCTTTATGCAGGTTTGGCCAAACTCACGCAACACGATTCCAGGTAATGTGAAGTTCAGCGCCGATCTACGTAATCCTCGCCCAGATGTTCTATTAACCATGCACGAAGAGCTCACTGCATTTTGTGAAAAAATCGCTAAAGAGCATGATGTAGAAGTCAATCTCGATCCTTTTTGGTATTTCGCGCCAGTGGAATTCAACGCCTCAGACGATGTGAAAGCCGCCACAGAAAAATTGGGTTACAGCCACATGGACATTTACGCGGGTGCAGGTCACGACGCGTGTTACATGGCGGACTTAGTCCCAACAGGGATGATTTTCACGCCTTGTTTAAACGGCATTAGCCATAACGAAGCGGAATACAGCTCACCAGAAGAATGTGCCGCTGGCGCGAACGTACTGCTGCACACCATGCTCGAAGCCAGTGAACGTATTGCAAAGGAACAAGGTTAAAAAATCACACTGAGAAAAAAATAATCAGTGAATCAAAAATAGAAAAAGGGGAACAATATGACCAGTAAGTCTATTCAACAAGGTGAGTTTTATGAACTGGAGGTCGATTCCGATCTCCAACAAAGCTCAGCGTATAATGACGATTTAGCACCAACAAAAATCAAAGACAGAACGTGGAATAAATGGAACATTGCGGCGTTATGGGTCGGTATGTCTATCTGTGTGCCAACCTATACGTTAGGTGGTGTACTTACCGCTTACTTTGGATTATCGGTTACTGAGGCCTTATTAACGATCCTGATTGCCAATGTCATCTTGCTGGTTCCACTGACATTGAACGCCTACCCAGGCACAAAATTCGGCGTGCCTTTCCCTGTGTTACTGCGCTCTTCATTCGGTATTGTTGGGTCAAACATTCCCTGCTTGATTCGTGGCTTTGTCGCGTGTGGCTGGTTCGGTATTCAAACCATGTTTGGTGGCTTGGCGATTCACTTGCTCTTATCGGCCATATCAGATGGCTGGGCAAGTTTGGGCGGCGTCGGTGAAGTGATTGGCTTCTTCTTATTCTGGGTATTGCAAATGGTTGTCGTCATCCGTGGTGCGGAATCCATTAAATGGCTAGAAACGCTTTCCGCTCCTCTTTTATTGATTGTCGGTCTTGGTTTGATGTTTTGGGCTGGCGGTAAAATTTCTGTGTCAGAAGTTCTGTCTATTCCTGCAAATCGTCCTGCTGATGCTGGTTTTATGGGTTACTTCTTTGGTGGCTTAACGGCCATGGTAGGTTTCTGGGCGACTTTGTCTTTGAACATTCCTGATTTCAGCCGTTACGCAAAATCTCAGAAAGACCAAGTGGTTGGTCAAATCATTGGCTTACCAATCACGATGTTTTTCTTCGCGGCACTGGGCGTGGTATTAACAGCGGCTTCGACCACATTAGTTGGCGAAACCATTTCCGATCCTATTTCGTTGATCGGCAAAATCGACAGCCCATTTTTAGTCGCTATCGCTATGGTGTTGATCATCATCGCAACAATTTCTACTAACACAGCGGCGAACATTGTGTCTCCGACCAATGACTTCCAAAACATCGCGCCAAAATACATCAACCATACTCGTGGCGTATTGTTAACTGGCCTTGTTGGTATTCTTTTAATGGGTTGGGAATTGTTGAAAAAAATGGGCTGGATCGAATCTGACGTCAGTGTGGAAAGCATGTATTCCAACTGGTTGTTAGGTTACTCAAGCTTATTGGGGCCAATCGCTGGCATCATGATTGTCGATTACTTTGTGACAAAAAGTCAGCATTTGGATTTGGTGTCTTTGTACAAACCAAACGGTTTATACCCAGCCTTCAACAGCGCAGGCCTTATCGCTTTCGCCACACCTGTTGTGATCACCATTCTTGCTTTGAACATTTCAGCGCTTAGCTGGTTCTATAGCTACGGTTGGTTCACAGGCGCATTTACAGGTGCCTTGGTTTACTTCTTATTAACTAAGTCTAAAGCCTAGGCAAGTAACGCCTCAGCTTAATATCAAACGTTACCTCAGTTGGCGGTGTCTTCCGCGCCGCCAGCTTTTTTATTTTTTCTAACTTTATTTTTTTTACTGCTTTTCGACATATAGACACCATAAGAGGACACACTATGAGCTTATTAATCAAAGGTGGCACAATCGTCACTCACGAAGAAACCTTCAAAGCGGATATTCTTTGTAAAGATAACAAAATCGTCGAAATTGGTAGTATTAGCAATATACCCAAAGACGCAGAAATCATTGATGCCACAGGCAAACTTATTATGCCGGGCGGAATCGACCCACACACTCACATGCAGCTGCCTTTCATGGGCACGGTAGCGAAAGATGATTTCGCTTCTGGTACTGTGGCGGCGCTGGCTGGCGGTACAACAACCATTATCGACTTCGTCATTCCAAACCCTCAACAATCTTTAATGGAAGCCTATAAGCAATGGCGTGAATGGGCGGAAAAAGCGCACTCAAATTACACCTTCCACGTGGCGATCACTTGGTGGGACGAAAGCGTTTCTAAAGACATGGCAACACTGACAGAAGAATATGGCGTCAACAGCTTTAAGCATTTCATGGCGTACAAAAATGCCATCATGGCAACCGATGATATTTTAGTGTCCAGCTTTACCCGTTGTTTAGAATTAGGCGCGGTGCCAACAGTTCACGCGGAAAATGGCGAGCTCGTTTACCACCTACAAAACAAATTATTAGCGGAAGGGATGACAGGTCCAGAAGCACATCCGTTGTCTCGCCCTTCTTCTGTAGAAGGCGAAGCCGCGAACCGTGCGATCAGCATTGCCAATACATTGGGCGCGCCAATTTACCTTGTTCATGTATCGACAGAAGAAGCGGTTGATGCGATTCGTTATGCGAAAGACAAAGGCCACACGGTGTTTGGCGAAGTCTTGGCTGGCCACTTAACGGTGGACGAGAGTGTCTACCAAAATACCGATTGGGCGACTGCCGCGGCTCACGTTATGAGCCCTCCGTTCAGACCGAAAAAACACCAAGACGCATTATGGAATGGCGTACAAGCTGGCACACTGCAAACCACCGCAACCGACCATTGCGCGTTCTGTGCAGAGCAAAAAGCCATGGGCAAAGACAACTTCGCGATGATTCCAAATGGTACTGCTGGCGTGGAAGAGCGCATGATGGTGTTATGGGAAAAAGGCGTCAATGCAGGCAAAATCACACCGAATGAATTTGTGGCTTTAACGTCCACCAACTCAGCAAAAATCTTCAACATGTACCCTAATAAAGGCTGCATTCGAGTCGGCTCAGACGCGGATTTAGTCATCTGGAACCCAGAAGCGACTAAGACCATTTCTGCGAAAACACACCATTCTAATATCGAACACAGCGTGTACGAAGGAATGGAAATTAACGGCGTACCAGAAACCACAATTTGTAACGGTAAATTGGCTTGGCACAACAACACGTTATTGTCTAAATCTGGCGATGGCAAATACATCGACCGACCAACCTATGCGCCTTTCTATGAATCACTGAAGAAACGCAAAGAACTCAATAAACCACTGGCGGTTAAGCGCTAACATTTGTTTTTTGTATTAAAGGTCGGTTTTTGTATTAAGAATCAGCTTTTTTGAACCCACAACCACCGATAACAGATCCTTCCGACGCGGGCGCGACCCCTGCAGGATCCGTTATCGGTGGTTTTTTTTTATGGCAATAGAGTAGAACTCGCAGAAAAGAAACACGATAAAAATGCTTAAATTATCTGTCTTGAAACTTAAAGCGTACGGTCAAAATACTCACTAAAGCAACAAGTGAAAGTAAACCAATCATAGACGTCATAGGAACAGCACTCGCGTTATACAATAGGCTCACAATATAACCACACAAAGCCCCCAGTGCCGCCTGACAACAACCAATCCACGCCGCAGCAGAGCCTGCCATTTTAGGAAATGGCATGATGGCCAAAGACATCGCCGTTGGCATTACAATGCCGTTTCCCAGAGCGTATAGAAACATAGGGCCAACAATAGTAGGAACGGTCACAACATCCAACCAAGGCAATACCGCCATGCAAACACCACCGATTGATAACACCAAAGCGCCATACAATATCGTCGAGGTACTACCAAGGCGACTATTGAGTTTGGCGGCGACCAGACTGCCGCTGAACATCCCAAAAGCACTGATGCTAAACAGCAAACCATACACCGTCGTCGGTACGGCTAACAATTCAATTAAGATAAAGCTTGATGCTGAGGTATAGGTTAAAACCCCAGCAATAGAAGCACACACCGCCAAGGAGTACCCAACAAATTTGGGCTCTTTTAACAGTCGTGCGTAATTACCAAACAGGTGCTTAATGCGTATCGCGTCTGGGTTGAGGTTTTTGTTGGATTCCTGATAGCCGAACCACGTCCATAAAATAAGAATCACACCGAATAGAGAAAAAATAAAAAACAAACTGCGCCAGCCGAATGCGACACCAACAAAGCCACCTATCACTGGCGCTAACAAAGGTGCCATGGAAAAGCCTGTCGTCATATAAGACATGACCTTGCCCATCTCTTCTGGTGGATACACGTCTTTGACAATCACTCGACTCAGTAAAACACCAGCACAACCACCCAGCGATTGCACAAAGCGCGCTCCAATCAGTAAGGAAACATCGTTTGCCAAAGCACAAACCAAAGAAGCCACGACAAAAACACAATAACAAATCAACAATATGATTTTGCGCCCAAAACGATCAGATAACGGTCCGACAATTAATTGCGCACCAGCAAACCCCATGAGGTAGACACTCACTGTTTGCTGGATGGTCGCGGCACTGGTCGAAAAATCCTCCGCCATACTGGGCAATAAGGCCAAATAAAAGTTAATCGCCAATGGCCCTGATATACTCAGAATCAGAAGGAAGCCTAGAAATGCCACAGAATGACGAGCGTTCATATTTACCCTTATGTGATTAAAGACGCTTAAGTAACGTCGTCATAGCATCGATGAGTTGTTGATTTGCTTGCTCACTGCCTACGGTAATCCGAATATGGTTAGGGTAGGAAGGATGATTCCAACCGCTACATAATACACCGGCCTCTTTTAAGGCTGGTAAAGATTGCACCGCTGGAATAGGCAAGCTCACCGACACAAAGTTGGTGTCCGACTTGAGCGGCTCAAGTCCTAATGATTGCAATTCTTGATATAACCACTCGCGACGCTCACTGACCGTTCGCACCATATCGGTTAAAAAGTGTTTGTCTGTATAAACCGCATAAGCCGCTGAAAAAGACAAACTCGAAACAGGAAAATTCAAACCAGATTCAATGAGGCGATGTGCGACATCGTCACTGCTGCATAAGGCATAACCAATGCGCGCAGACGCTAGCGCATAAGCTTTCGAGAAACTACGCAACACAGCCCAGTGCCCTTGGCGGTGTTCTCGTAACAACGCGATGATGTCGAGTTTCTTCTGTGCAAATTCAAAATACACTTCATCAATTAGGAAAAGGACATCAGAAGGAATCTTTTGCGCCAATTCGATTAAGTCCTTTTCTTCCATTGAAATACCCGTTGGACTTCCAGGTGTCACAACACTCACCAACCCAGTGTTTTCGTCCATCGCTGCCAAAATGTCCTTGGCGTGTATTTGATAATCATCAGCGATTTCAACACGGCGGATATCCACTTTTGTTAAACCATAAATGCGCTCGTACCCCCAGAACGTTGGCGTAGGTGCGATGGCATTCTTGCCAGCATGACTGACAGCATTAAAAGCTCGATAAAGTAAATCACTGGCACCAGCTCCCCATGCTTGGCAATTTGTCTCTACACCTGTTTTTTTAGCAACGGCACGACTCAATGGCCCACGCTTAATATCTGGGTAGCGATTCAGAGATTCAAGTGTCTGATTAATATCACCTTTTACCAACTCAGCGGGTGACTCAAAGGCTTCATTAAGATGCAGTAAGTTAAGCCCATCAAATTGGCCTGCGTTATCTAAAATATGATCATTTGTCAGGGGTGTTTTTAAGGTAAAACCTTCTTCCATCAACCAAGGCATAGTGTTTCCTTTGTATAAATTCGAATGTATAAATCCGAATGTGTAAGTTCGAGAACGTAAATTTGAAAGTGTTATTAATCTTTATATCAATCGGCTGCTTGTGAAGTATTCCTATCGCTATAGCGCTCTTTGCTTAATCGCCAAATGGCAAACATCGCGGCAACAAAAAAGAAAACGCCAATCGGATAGTCCAGCAACTTAATGAGGTCACCATCAATCAATGTGATGGTTTGGCCAAGTGAGCTTTCGAAACGCGGGCCAAGGAAAAATGCAATAATAAAAATGATGGTGGAATAACCAAACGACATCATCACATAACCCAGAATGGCGAAAATCAGCATAACAGCCACACCAAATAAACCGCCTGTCGCCAAACCCACACCAACAAAGCAGAGCAAAATAGACGTGCTGTAGATGAAAGATTCTGGTGCGACCAAAATGCGTGACCATAGGCGTAAACCCAATAACCCAACCACAAAATTAATAACATTCGCGATCAGCATGGCACCAAATAGGCCGTAAACCAGTTGCCCTTGGCTTTCAAAAAGTAATGGGCCGGGTTCAAACCCTTGAATCATCAGCGCCGATATAATCAGAGCAGCATTAATACTGCCCGGAATACCTAAAGTGAAAAGCGGAATCATACTGGCGCCTGTCACAGCCGAGTTTGCCGATTCAGCCGCCGCAATACCTTGAATATTTCCTTTACCAAAAGTTTCAGGCTCTTTAGAGGCTTTCTTCGTTAAGCCGTAGGACAAATACGCCGCCGCGGTTGAACCAACACCTGGAATAATACCGATCAGCGAACCAATCACGGCGCCACGCAAATACACAAAGCGACTCGTCCAAAATTCTTTTAAGCTGATACTACGATCTTCTCGAGGTTGATTTTTCGGAATACATATGACGGATTGTGACGTTTCAAAACGTTTAGAAAGCTTTTTCAGTATTTCAGAAATAGCCAGCATACCGATGGCGACAGACGCTAACGGTAAACCGTCATACAATTCAAACCATTGAAAAACAAAACGAGGTGTAAAGTGCTGTGGATCTGAGCCTACCGTGGCCACTAATAAACCTAAAATAGCCGACACAATGCCTTTAATAATGGAGTCACCAATAAGCCCTGCAATAACAGCAAAAGCACCTATCATCAAACCCAATACTTCTACAGGCCCCATTTGCAACGCAATAATGGACAGTGGCGCCGCAATAGTGATTAACAAAATATCCGCGAATATATCTCCTGTTACAGAAGCATAAAGCGCCATTTTCATCGCTTTTAGTGGCTTCCCTTTTTGGGACAAAGGGTAACCATCTTGTGCAGTAGCGGCCGCATCCGGTGTCCCCGGTGTATTCATCAAAACAGCGGGTATAGCCCCTCCCACCAATCCGCCTTTATTAATACCAATTAGCAAACCAATGGCGGCTAACGGACTCAACACAAAAGAAAAAGGGATCGTAATGGCCATCGCCATCACAGGGCCTATACCGGGAATCGCACCAACAAATTGACCGATCACCACGCCCAACAAAACATAAAGAATAGTAGTGAGTGTAAAGGCATCTGACAGCCCAGCAAACATCGTTACTAAATCCATAATAAAGCCCCTAGCGATAATACATTCGTGAGATAATCAACTTGCTCATTTGCTAACGTCATCAGATAAGCTCTCTTCCCAACATGACATCAACAATGAGCCAGATGCCAATCGGAACGGCAAAGACACCAAGGCCAAGCCAAAGCGGTCGCCTTTCATTCATGAAGTACATCAACACAAACGCCAATACAGGTGAAATGAATATAAAGCCCGTAAAAGACGAAACATAAATAACGAGAGCAAAGCTCGAACATAGAAAAACAATCCGCAGTAAACCACTTGGCATTTTGACGGCGGATTTATTTGCAGCAATAAACTGAATTACGCCTGCAATCACCATCAACCAAGAAAGCCAAACTGGAAAGGTCTTTGGCGTTAATCCGCTGACATCGACGCTCTCTACGCCAAAAGGAATGACAACATACAACATCAACAATCCCATCAGGGCGATAAATGCACCACTAAATCTATCTATATTCATCACTGTGCCTCGCTATTGAAGAGATGTGTTATTTGAACAACACTTGCACACCATCAAAACCGTTATCCAGCATGCTGCGTGTTCCTTGAGATCCAAGGTTATTCGCTTCTGTTGCCAACACATTTTGAACAATGGTTCGCACTTCTTCAGAATTTACTGCGTTGTTAATTGCCGTCTCAAGCGCTTCTTTTGCTTCTGGTTTTAAGCCTTTAGGCGCCATAAAGTAAAAAGCAGGATCAACAAAAAGATTAAAGCCTTGCTCAATGAGCGTTGGCGTTTCAGGCGCGTAGCTGTGACGTTGAGAGTTTGCGCTCGCCAACATTTTTAGCTGACCTGTTTTAAGATAAGGAATGTGCTTACCTGATAGCAGACCAACAGCGGCCTTACCGCCTAATAGAAATTGCAATTGTTCTGCAGAACTTTTGGTAACCAATATATTAAAGTCAGCATCGGTTTTCTCAGCAATGCCTTTCATGATGAGTTCTTGAGGCTTCGCGTCCGTGACAATGGCTACACCACCGTTTTCTTTTGAGTAAGCAGCCATTTCTTCAATCGTATTAAATGGTGCGTCCGCAACAGCAACAACGGCCAACACGCCTGAAGCAATCGTGCCTAGATAGTCAAAATCATCCAAATTAAACGGTAATGTGTCGCCTCGTAATACTAGGTTAACTAACACTGGCATATTGACCGCCAAACCAATGCTTTTACCATCTGGTCGTTTGTTTAACATGGATGACAGCATGGCAATGCCTGCACCGCCCGGCTTATTCTGAGTAATTACCTTCCAACCTGTTTGCTCTTCCAGTACTTTGGCAAAAGTACGGCCAATGGCATCCGTTTCACCGCCTGCGCCAACACCGATATCAAATCGAATTGGGCCAGATGGCTTCCAGTCACTCGCTATTGTCGCAGTAGAAAGCACAAGCGATGTCGCCAGTACCATATTTTTCATAAAATTAGTGATATTCATTTTGCGTTCCTTTCCTTATTAAAATGGGTAATAAGCACAAATTTGTGCCGCCATTGTTGTTATGAGTTTTCTGGTCGTTTGTTCACTACGATTGCCGCCACCTTGGCGCTCAGTTGAACATAAGTTTCAAGCTCTGACGCTGTCAGCGAATTGGTGAGTTCTTGATGGAAACTATCGACGATAGGGCTCAATTGCGTGTGATAAAGTTGCCCTTCCTCTGTAATAGAGAATCGCCAACTGCGTTTGTCTTCTTTTGATCGTTGTGAAATAACAAAGCCCTTTTTTTCTAAATCTGTCAGGGCACGACTCATCTGCCCTTGGTCTACATTGGCAAATTGGACCAATTCTTTTTGAGAAGAGCTTTCAATCGTGGATAAGCCTCGTAGCGCACGCCAACTGGCCAAATTTAGGCTTGAGTTATTTTTAATCAGACTCTCAAGCTCAAGCAGCAAGAGGCTCGATAATTTATAGGAAATGTGTGTCACTAGGCTCGTACCTGGCGTATAGCCTCCACCAATAGATGGCAAATCGTCCAATATCTGTTGAGTGGGCTTATTCATCATGATCACCTTTAAATGTATGTCTAAACATATAATGTCTAGTCATACATACCAAAATCATGCCAACTAAATAATCCTCATTAAAAACATAAAGTTAGAAAAAAACATGAGAGTCTGAACGGTATCTTTTGTTAAAAGTGATAGATATTAATGCAAGGAAAAAAGGTCAATGCACTGTTTTAAAACAGTACTGAAAAGAATAAAAATGCCCGATGATCAAAAGGAATCATCAGGCATTATGTGAAATAGAGTGGTAGTGCTCTTTGCAAAAGCAGAAACTTAGAAAACGAAGTGCGCCAAGGCTTGTAGAACAACGAACGACATGACGCCTGCTAAGATGTCGTCGACCATGATACCGAAGCCGCCGTGGACGTTTTTGTCGATCCAAGAGATGGGCCAAGGTTTGAGTATGTCGAATAGGCGGAATAAGACGAAACCTAAAACAATGTATTCCCAACCTGCTGGCGCGAGCCACATGGTTATCCAGTAGCCAACGAATTCATCCCAAACAATGCCTGAATGGTCATGAACACCTAAGTCTTTCGACGTTTTACCACAAAGGTAAAAGCCTACCAGCGAAGTCAAAACCAGCATGACGAAGTATTCGGTGTTGGTTAAGCCTTCCAAAAGCCATAAATAAATAGGCACTGCCGCTAAGGTGCCAAACGTGCCCGGCGCTTTTGGTGCCGCGCCAGAACCAAGGCCGAAAGCAAGAAAGTGTATTGGGTTGCGCCATACGGACGCTGGGGCAGAGTTTGCCATGAAGTTTAGATTCCTTATTTCTGTGTCAGAACGCACTCTTACAATCATCAAAATGCGTTTTTATAAATCAAAATACGTTTTTAAAAGTGTTGCCAACCTGTGAGCTCGCCATCGTAACCTTTAATGGACAAACCTTTTTCTACGATTTCGCCCACTTTGCAGCAAGGCAAGCTTAGTGTTTGAGTAATAAGAGCAATTTCAGCAGCTTGTGCTTTTGGTGCGGTAAAACATAACTCGTAGTCGTCGCCGCCCGTTAAGGCCAATGTCGTTGCCGCTTCTGGCTGCCATTTCATTAGTTCAGCTGAAATGGGTAAAGAGTGCGCGTCTAGGTTCGCGCCAACGCCCGACGCTTTCAATATATGTTGAATATCCTGAGCAAGGCCATCTGAAATATCCATCATGGCGTGGACAACCCGTTTTAGCGCCATGCCAGCAATTAATCTAGGTTGAGGGCGCCAATAATGTTCATAAAAATAATCGAATCGTTCACTCGATACTTGCAACTCACCTGTAACAATCGGTACGGCTGCTGCTGCATTTCCGAGTAAGCCTGTCACGTAGATGTCATCGCCAATTTTTGCGCCAGATCGTAAAACAGCCCTCTCTGATTCCACATAACCATGGACTTGGAGTGTAATGGTCAGCGGACCTTTTGTTGTGTCACCACCGACCAAAGACAAACCAATCGGCTCGGCCATTTCTGCCATGCCTTGTGCTAATGCAGCCAACCATTGAGGATCGGATTCTGGAAGGGTTAACGCCAAGGTGAAAAAAGCAGGTTTCGCTCCCATGGCGGCCAAATCACTCACGCAAGTAGCTACTGCGCGATAACCAATGTCTACAGGGTCTGCATCAAGTGGGAAATGACGGCCTTCCACCAAGGTGTCCATTGAAAACACAAGGCTCTGCCCTTGTGGTATTTCCACCTGAGCACAATCGTCACCAATACCTTGCAAGATATCGTCGCGCTGCTGGACGTTTGCCATGACAGAAGCTTGAAAGATGTTTTGTATTAGCTCGAACTCTTTCACAAGGAATCCTTCTATTCAAATCATTAGAACCTAATCTAACCTTATTCTGAACGTTTCGCTCGTGTTTTAGCCACTGGCACAACTTCAAGGTAAAACGATTTCCAATGCTGACTTTCAGCAGAACTAATGTTTGCGTTGATATCGCCTTCGTGAATACGAATCGCGTCTTTGGGCGTTTGACCAAATTTACAGTCGAATCCCCAGAAATCCGCCCCTTCTGGAAGCGTATGCGCTTTTTCCGCTTTGATGTATTTTTTCACTTCATTTTTGGCGTTTTCAATCACACGCTGATAAGACAATTTCGGGTGAGACAGTGAGAAGGTTTTTTTCATTGGAATCCTGTAAGTATTAGAAAAAGCGGAAACAGCCGCTTCAATGACCCACATGATAGCGAGTTAACTCGAATGCAGCCAGAATAAGCGACATTCGCGAAGATCTTTATATGGTCAGAATGACACTGCGTGTCGTGTTATGAGCAATTCACATGTTGCGCTATGAACTTCTTCATCGACCTCATTGTCAGTTGGGTGTAATTTCATGCTGTTCAGTTTGAAGCTCAAGGCGCAAAACACGTCGTTTCTGACTAAGTACAAAAGGTGCGAAACAATCCAATACTTCCACATTTCATCATCGCCTTTCAGAATGGTCAAAACCGGTTCAACGAGTTCCATTCCCAATGTCGATAAACGGTCAGAGACTGGCCCAGCGATTGGCCAATTCAAGTCTTGCAGACATTCTAATAGCTCTGCAATGTGTGGAATTACCTCTTCGTCCGAGGCTTTCGCTAGGTTTTCACAAGCCTTGTTATCTGATTTTTCTGTCGGCACAAGTTTCATCGTATTACCTATTGAGCAAACCTATTCGATTGCTCCTTTGTATAAATCGTGTATTGGGAAAATCATTGTGTAATCGTCCCAATTCAAATTTCCATCAACTAGGTCATCACTTAGAAATGTACGCTCATCTTTGTATTTTTCATAATCAGGATGATGATGTGAAGCAAGAAAAGTCGAAAAATGAAATAACAGAAGAAATAATCCACTAAAACCGTCTTCATTTTTATGAAGCGATTACATTTACTTCAATTCTTCTGACGCATCTCGACTTGCTTGTTCATCCTGCTCGCTCTCAGCCTCGCGTTCCGCTTCTGCATGTTCTACAGCCCATTCTGTCGCTGCTTCAACGGTAACCAGTGACGCTGTTGGCAAAACGCCTAAATAACTGTCTGTTTCTTCCACAGGCACAATATCGCCTTGTTGAGTCATGCAACGCAAAGCATAAACCGCGATACCTGAAAAAGTGACACCAATCACCAACCAAAACGCAGAAGGTCCTAACACTTGCATGGCCCAACCGATTAAGAGCGGCCCGATGATTGCACCCAAACCAAAAGTAAATACAAGTCCGCCCGATGCCGCTGGCATTTCGTCGGCTTCAAGGGAATCGTTTGTGTACGCTAAAAACAAAGCGTATAAAGGCGCGGTCATTCCGCCAGAAATAAATGCAGCGGCCATCAAGGGCCAAAGCTCATTGCCCGTGAACAAACCAAAGAAGCAAGAAGTGCCACCAATACAAGACGCCCCAAAAATCAGCTGACGCCGATCCATTCGATCCGAAATCCAACCAATTGGATATTGCATAAACAAAGCGCCTGCAAACAGCATCGCAACAAACAAAGCAATGGTATTAGGCGTTAATCCAATTTGACTACCGAACACCGCGCCCATTCCCGATTGCGCGGCATAAATTCCACCTAATAAAAAGATTCCCACGGTGCCCAACGGCGAACCTTTAAACAAACGCTTTAATGGCATGGGTTTGGATACTTCGACTGCTGGCACCAAGGCGACCGACAATAAGATCGGCGCAAAAGAAATAGACACCAAAATAGACGCACAAATGAATAGCACAGAAGTCGCTGCATCGCCCAAGGTGAGTAAACCTTGTGCGCCAATAATGCCAAGCGTTTGTGCGATCATATAAGCGGACAACACTTTTCCGCGTGTCTCATTTGTCGCGGCGTCATTCAGCCAGCTTTCTGCAACGACATAAATGCCCGCCATGCAAAAACCCACCAGCATTCGAATAATCGCCCATGCCCAAATATCAGTCAGTAATGGAAAAGAAATAAGCCCAGCCGACATGAAGCTGCCCAATGCTGCGAACACTCGAACATGGCCTACTCTGCGAATCAAACGCGGCGTAAAACGCGCTCCAGACAAAAAACCAATGTAATAACCCGACGCGATAACCGCCAACGACGCGGCAGAAAAGCCTTCGATGCCACCACGCAAACCAATCAAGGTGAAATGCATGCCATTGCCTAGCATAAGAAGAACAATCCCAAGCAATAAAGCCCAAACTGTCGAAAGTACCTGAATCATGAACCACCCTCATGCTTTACTTTACCGCTAGATGTTCAATTGCTCTAAGAGAAACCGAGCAATATAAACGCCCTAAGTTAGGTGGTTTCACTTGCTACTACGCTATGCTTATTCCTCCTTATAAGGTCAACCAAGACCGTCATAATATTGACTACGAACGTCATCAATTTATCTAAAGCTACACACTCTTTTTTGCAAACAATCAGATATAAAAAAGCCCCGTTATTATTTCTAATAACGGGGCTTTTTAAACTTGCTGGTAATCTTTACATCAAACTCGATGGATTACTTATTCGCTTCTCGACGTGCTGCAATTTCTTCACGACGAACGCGTTGTGCTAACTTGTCTAAAATACCATTAACGTATTTATGACTTTCTGTCGCACCAAAACCTTTCGCCAATTCAACACTTTCGTTGATAGCAACGCGGTATGGTACGTCTAGACGTTCTGACAATTCAAATGCGCCAATGCGCATCACTGCCAATTCAATTGGATCAAGTTCACTCAATGGACGATCAAGTAACTCTTCAAACAATCCGTCTAGCTTTTTTGCGCTGGCAGTCACACCTTGCAGAAGCTCACGGAAGTAAGATTTATCACAAGACGCCATGTCTTGATCCATCACGAATTGGGTTTCAATCTCACTCACGGAAGATTGGTTCATCTGCCATTGGTAAACCGCTTGTAATGCCAAACGACGAGAAGCACTGCGCATTTGCGAGCGCGAAGGTTTTTTGGCCTTCTTTTTCGGTGCTGGAGTTTGGTCGTTTGTTGTTTCCACTTCGCTCATTTTTTGCCTCAGTTATCCAGACTATACGGCCTTGTGGCCTAACGCTTTTCGTCTGTTTTGTAGTGCTTATGTTCGTCTGCTAGACAGTGCCTCAAGCCAATATGGCTCAAAGCACAAATATAGGTTTCATCTTGGCCGGCGATTATAGCAATTTTTATTCTACGTTTCTCTGCAAACTTCTCTAAAAATCACAAAGAAAACATCATTTTCTTACTCTCAAGATCAAGAAGCGAGAAAAAGGCTTACAAAGCAATGTGGTTCGCCACCAGCCGCAAGAAAATTACTTTCTTTAACGACCTTTAAAACTCGTCATCTTCCAAATAAGTTGGCTGATAGACCAAACGTAAATCTTGACCAACCTGACGCACAGATTTGAGTTCTAACTCCACCGCTTCATCCATCGTTTCTAAAGGCAGTTGAAACAAAGGACGCGCACTCGAACCCAATAATTTAGGTGCCATGTACACAACGATTTCATCCACTAATCCTGCTTGTAAAAAGCCACCAGCGAGTTCGGAGCCTGTTTCAAGCAAAACCTCATTAATGCCTGCATCAGCAAGTTGTTCCATCGCATCCAACAGATCCAAACGGCCGTCTTCACCAGGAGGGGAAAAGCGCACAGTCACGCCTTTCTTCTTCAGCACGTCTAAATGTTCTTCTTCGATTTCTTCTTCGATGGAAAAGATATACGCTTGAGACGTTGGATAAAGAATCTTAGCCTCTGGAACAATCGACAAGGCCGTGTCCATCACAACCCGCAAAGGCTGGCGTACGGTTTTCGGATCCACTTCTTGATCATCACTGTCGATACGAACTGTCATGCTTGGATTATCCGTCAATACAGAGCCAATCCCTGTAACAATGGCATCACTCTGGGCACGTAAACGCTGCACATCAAGACGTGCATCGCTTCCAGTAATCCATTGGCTTTCGCCAGATTCCATCGCTGTGCGGCCGTCCAAACTCATCGCCAGCTTCACTCGCACATAAGGTAGACCTTCACGCATGCGCTTGATAAAGCCAAGATTAATCGCTTCACATTCCGCTTCTAAAACAGGGCCAATGACTTCAATACCGGCTTTTTTCAATTTTTCTAAACCACGACCTGATACCTCAGGATTTGGGTCTTGCATGCCAAAAACCACACGACTCACACCGGCTTTAATCAAAGCGTCGGCGCAAGGCGGTGTTTTGCCTTGATGACTGCATGGCTCTAAAGTGACGTAAGCGGTCGCGCCTGTTATTTGGTCTGATGCGTTATTCTTCGCATCCGCCAATGCATTAACTTCCGCGTGACCTTCGCCAGTTTTGAGATGAAAGCCTTGACCAATCGACTGATCGCCATTCACCAAAACACACCCAACACGAGGGTTTGGATGAGTGGTATAAAGGCCTTTTTTCGCCAGTTGAATCGCCTTCGCCATCCAGTATTCGTGGTTATAAACTGTCATTCTTTCTCTTCTTTAGATTCGTATGCTTCCGCGCTATTACTTTCTAGGCGATCAATCGCTTCACGGAATTCACTGATGTCTTTAAAGCTTCGATAAACCGAGGCGAAACGAACATAAGCCACTTGATCAAGCTGCTGTAATTCATCCATTACCGCTTCGCCCGTCCAACGAGAAGGCAATTCTCGCTCACCTGTGGCCTGCATTTTTTCTTTAATTCGAGTAATGGCTGTTTCCACAGCTTCACTGCTCACTGGGCGTTTTTCTATCGCTTTGATGATGCCGTTACGTAACTTATCTTCATCAAAGGCTTCACGGCTTCCATCGCTTTTGATCAGCTTTGGCATTTGTAGTTCAGCCACTTCAAACGTGGTGAAACGTTCGTGACACTGAATACAAGTGCGGCGACGGCGTACTTGTGCGGCTTCCGAAACCAAACGGGAGTCGACAACTTTAGTATCTAGAGTTCCACAAAAAGGGCATCGCATGGCGCTTCCAATATCACTAATTTGGTGTAAGAATGCCTTGATAAAGGCCATCATTTTCTGGCTCAAATCATATCAATCCCGCCAACATATAGCTACAAACGTACTTTTCAAAAAAATGTACTTTTTCACTTCTTCTTGGCAAGGAATAAAGAGGAATTATGCCGTTTGCAGAATTAGCTGGCTTGGTTGCCGCATTGTGTTGGACTGTTTCTAGTCTCATGGCGCCCAGATTAATCGAGCGTTTTGGGAGCATGCGTTTCAACACGGTAAGAATTTCTATCGCCAGCCTAATATTGTTACTTATTTGTTTCGTTGGGCAACGATTTAGCGATCAACTATGGCAACACTCAGAGATAATTGTCCTCTCTGGCGTCGTGGGAATTTTTCTTGGCGACACCATGTTATTCAGTGCTGTATATCGCCTTGGCCCCAGACGGACGGGCGTTCTTTTTGCAACCAATGCCCCTATGTCAATTGTACTTAGCTGGCTGTTCTTAGGTGAACACTTATCATTGAATCAATTATTCGCCTGTGGATTGGTTATGACTGGCGTCATCATCGCCATACTGTTTGGCAAACGGAGCAATAACCATGCTTGGGAACAAACCAAAGGCAAATTAAGTATCGGAATTCTAATGGCATTGGGCGGTGCGCTTGGCCAAGCCAGTGGTGCATTGCTCAGCAAACCTGCTTTATTAGATGGCGCAGATCCTATTGCGGTGTCTGCATTGCGCGTTAGCACAGGCGCTATCGCACTCATCCTTGGTTATGGGTTATTTTATCGACATAAACAACCTGCCAATGCTTTGTCTCTTTGGCAGTTAAAAGCGACGGATTTTCTCGGCGCCATTGCAATGGCAACCATTGGCATGGTGACTGGCATGAGCGTTTTGGTGTGGGGAATCGGCAACGCTAATGTTGGCATTGTCACTACGCTTTCTGCTGTTGTGCCTGTTCTTATCTTGCCGGCATTGTGGATTACCACAGGTCAACGCCCTGCGTTTGGTGCTTGGCTAGGCGCAATTTTAGTGGTCACAGGTGCCGCGCTGATTATTCTGCATTAGCAACAGCTGTGTTATTCTTACCTTACTTTCAAATCATTCAATAAGTGACTCATTTTATGGCTCAGTTTGTATACAGCATGAACCGCGTTGGGAAGGTCGTTCCTCCTAAGCGTGAGATTCTTAAAGACATTTCTCTTTCTTTCTTCCCTGGCGCAAAAATCGGTGTTTTGGGCCTTAACGGTTCTGGTAAATCCACACTTTTACGTATTATGGCCGGGGTTGATACTGAACATAATGGCGAAGCTCGTCCAATGCCGGGCATTAAGATCGGCTATTTAGAACAAGAGCCTCATCTTGATCCAACGAAAAACGTTCGCGGCATTGTCGAAGAAGCCTTTGCTGACGTTATCGAAGCCATGGCCCGTTTGGATGCCGTGTACGCAGAATACGCTGAACCCGATGCCGACTTTGATGCACTGGCAAAAGAGCAAGGTCAGCTTGAAGCTTTGATCGAAGCGAAAGAAGGCCACAACCTAGAACGTGCATTAGAAGTGGCGGCAGATGCCCTTCGCCTTCCTCATTGGGATGCGAAAGTTGAACACCTTTCTGGTGGTGAACGTCGTCGTGTGGCCTTGTGCCGATTGTTGCTAGACAAGCCAGATATGATTCTTCTTGACGAACCGACTAACCATTTGGATGCGGAATCCGTTGCGTGGTTAGAACGCTTCTTGAAAGATTATCCGGGTACTGTTGTGGCGATTACCCACGACCGTTACTTCCTTGATAACGCAGCAGGCTGGATTCTTGAATTAGACCGCGGACACGGTATTCCATACGAAGGTAACTATTCTTCATGGTTGGAACAAAAAGATGCGCGATTGGCAAATGAGGCGAAGCAACAAGCGTCTCATCAAAAAGCCATCAAGTCTGAGCTTGAGTGGGTTCGTCAAAACGCCAAAGGTCGTCAATCTAAATCGAAAGCGCGTTTGGCTCGATTCGAAGAGATGAACTCTCAAGAATTCCAAGACCGTAACGAAACCAATGAATTGTACATTCCACCAGGACCTCGTCTTGGCGCGAAAGTCATCGAAATCGAAGGCGTAAGTAAAAGCTTCGAGCACAAAATGCTTCTAGAAGACTTCAACATGGTTGTGCCTCAAGGCGCAATTGTGGGTGTTGTCGGTGGTAACGGCGCAGGTAAATCGACCTTGTTCAAAATGATCGCTGGCATCGAGAAGCCAGACACAGGCACAGTGACCATCGGTGAAACGGTGCAACTGGCTTATGTAGATCAAATGCGTGAATTGGATGGCGAGAAAACGGTTTTCGAAGAAATCTCCGACGGCCAAGACATCATCACAGTCCACAACTACAAAGTGCCTTCTCGTGCTTACATCGGTCGCTTTAATTTCAAAGGCTCGGATCAACAAAAATTCGTTAAGCATTTGTCTGGTGGTGAGCGTAACCGTTTGCACCTTGCGAAACTGCTTAAAGAAGGCGGCAACGTATTGCTACTGGATGAGCCGACCAACGACCTTGACGTAGAAACTTTACGCTCACTGGAAGACGCGTTACTGGCCTTCCCAGGCGCAGCGATTGTTATTTCCCATGACCGTTGGTTCCTAGACCGTATCGCAACTCATATCTTAGCCTACGAAGGCGATTCAAAAGCGGTATTCTTCGAAGGCAACTACGCAGAATACGAAGCCGACTATAAACAACGTACCGGTAACGAAGCCACACCAACACGTATTAAGTACAAGCGTATTGATGCGTAATTGTTAAGTTAAGACTTAAATACAAAAAAACCGCTTTCAGAAATGGAAGCGGTTCTTTTTGTATTGAAATATCATCACATACTTGTACAAGATCTGTGCCTTTTTAATCAGAGAACAAAACTCTTTTTTTATAAATCAAAGTATGACCTCCTTGGGTAGTATTTCAACAATACTCTCAACGTCCTGTGTTTTACTTTTTATCTATATCCCCGTTACACCACTTTCGCTAGGCTTTCCGCTAAGTAAGGTACGTCTTTTTCTCCTAGCCCTGCGATGTTCATTCGACCTCCGTCAACGAGGTAAATACCGAACTCTTCTTTCAAACGTGAGATTTGTTCTGCATTGGTTCCAAGAACAGAGAACATACCTTTATGTTGTTCAATAAAATCAAAAGCTTGGTTGCCTGTTTGCTGTCTAATGGCACCAGCTAACGAAGACCGAACTCCTTGAATACGTTGTCTCATGGCGGTCACTTCCGCTAACCATGCATTTTTTAGTGCTTCGTCTTCCAAGATAATACGAACAATGGCGGCACCGTGATCTGGCGGCATGGTGTAAGTGCTACGCGCGCATTCCATAATGCGGCTTTTAATACTTTCACTTTTGGCTAATGTATCCGCGACAACAACGGCAAGCCCTGTACGCTCGCGGTATAAGCCAAAGTTTTTCGAGCATGAACTCGCCACAAGATAAGCAGGTACTCGCTCTGCCAAATAACGGAAGCCCAAAGCGTCTTCTTCCATTCCATCGCCAAAGCCTTGATACGCCATATCGATGAAAGGCAAGAAGCCTTGTTGATTAGCCAAGTCCGTAATTTTTTGCCATGCGGCATAGCTTAAATCTGCGCCTGTTGGGTTATGGCAGCAACCATGCAACAACACCACGTCGTTTTTACCGAGTGTCGCTAAGGTTTCTAGCATGGCTGGCTCGTTTACCAATTTGATTTCAGGATCAAAGTAAGGGAAATAGGCGACTTCCAATCCTGCTGTTTTCATAATTGGCGCATGGTTTGCGTAACTTAAATCACTCATCCAAACTTTAGCCGATGGATTTGCCATGGCGATGACATCGGCCAACATACGAAGTGCGCCACTTGCGCCAGGCGTTTGTACTGCAACAGCACGAGAGCGACTAGAATTGTCTCCCATAAGTAAGGTCATCATGGCTCGGTTGAAGCGTTCGCAGCCAGCTAAACCAACATAAGCTTTTGTTTCCTGCATATCGAGTAAGCGTTGTTCAGCGGTTTTGACTGTCTCTAAAACAGGCGTTACGCCCTGCTCGTTTCGATATACACCCACGCCCAAGTCCAGTTTATTTGCACGAGTATCTAACTGACATGCGATGGACAAAGACAAAATTGGGTCCTTTACTGCGGGAGTAAGACTCTCAAACATGATGTATTTTCCTTAAAATTCAATAACAAAAATGACTTAATGTGATTTGCGGGGCAACTTCACGATACCACTTGCTAGTACCACACCAATGCAAACAAAACATAACCCTAAAGCCGCCGCCAATCCGATGGATTCTTGCAATAATGGGATCGCCATTATTGAGGCTAACACAGGCGTTAATGCGCCCATTGCAGCAGTTCGTTCTGCCCCTAATAAATTGATGGAGTAACCATAACTAAACCCTGCGAAAAGACCAACCAGAATCGCTTGCACGGCGAACTGCCAAATCAATTCGTCCGTGCTTACTAAGCCAATTCCCGATGTCACGCTTCCGGTTACGAACATCACAAATAAAGCCACCAGCGAAACAACACTCAATAAACCTGTTGCGGCCAAAGGAGGCAAACCGGCAACACGCAAGCTTATGGTGTACACCGCCCAAAAAAAGCTGGCACCTAAAAAGAGTAAATCACCTTTCCAAACATCCTCTTTGAGCGACCACATAGAAATGATTAACAAGGCCAATACACCAAACATAATCGCCAATAAACCAATGAAACGAGGGCGACTTAATGGTTCTTTAAAAACAAAAAACGCAATCGCCGTCACAAAGAGAGGAAAGGTTCCAGGAAGCAGCAAGCCCGCATGAGATACTGGCGCATAATGCATACCTTGTGAGCTTAAAAAGAAAAAGGGAATCCCTGCTCCGAAAACAATACCTAACAAGGTCCAAGCAGGAACCACCAATAAACGACGACGGGATTGATATAAGAAAGGCAGCAACACCAAAGCTGGCAAACCGTATCGCATTAAGGCGAGATCAAAACTGGTTAAAGCAGACTGCACGCCCATTTTGACGCTCACCAGCCAGCTAGCCCAAATACATACCGTAATGAAAGCCGCTAACAAACCAAGCTGGAATGTTTTACCTGTGGCGATATTCCGATAATGCGCTTCTGATGTATTTTTTGAATGAGTGATATCCATCATGATTGCCCTAATAAGATACATATTAACAATGAGTCAGTATCTTCATTATATGGACTGAGCGATGAGCATGTCCTTGCCATTACCTCTTCTAAAAACATCATTTTTGACATAATCTATTAATAATTCGATTTAAATTTCACAGGTATGCTAATTTTGAAAATAGACTCTACCGACAACCAAATCCTGACTCATCTACAAAATGATGGACGCTTGAGTAATGTTGAGCTTGCGGAACACATTCATTTATCTGCTTCTCCTTGTTTACGGCGTGTAAAGCAATTGGAAAATGCAGGCGTTATTAAGCATTACAGAGCAGCATTGGAGCGAAAAAAAGTCGGTTTATCCATGACTGTTTTTATCGAGGTGGGCTTAAATAATCACACCAGCGAAGCCAGTGACGATTTTGAAAAAAGTGTAATGAATTTACCCAATGTCATCAGTGCTTATTTGGTGTCTGGCCATGCAGACTATCGATTGGAAATAGTGGCAAAAGACCTCACGGATTACGAAGGCATTCTTAAAACTATTCAGAATTTGCCACATGTAAAAGACATTCACAGCAACTTCGCCATTCGAGCGATAAAGTCCGACGCGCCTTTACCTATCTGATTTTCGCAGCTGAACAGCGGCTTGAAGAAGTTATAGACAAAAAAGCGCTTACCTTATTGATAAACGCTGTTATGTATTACGAAGAATAGAATAACCTAAACTTTGAAACTGCCCACTTGTTGATCCAGCACTTTGTACAATTTACTGATGTCTTCAGACTGGTGTCCGATAAACAAGCAATTAGCAACCTACAAAGGAAACAGTGAGCCACTATTCTAGACTAAGACACTTACCTTGATAAAACACTCTCGCACAAGTAGAAGGCACACAGCGCAACGAATCGGTCATCTTGGAAGCTTTAGTAGGCACGACATAAAATCCATTTATTCTCTCGATATATATAACTTAGGATTGCTTATCGATAAGCAGTACTTTTGACTAAATGTCAGTTTTTTGCCAGCTCTTTATCCAAGCGCGCCTTAGTTTCATGCATTTTTTGCTCGCAGACTTTGATTAGCTCAACAACATCGGTTTCACTTAAATCTGTAGTGTCGATAGGATCTAGCATTTCTACAATGACTTTTCCATTATTCAAACGATTCAAATGCACCTGCTCATGTGTATTACTACAAACAATAGGCACAATTGGCACACCAGCTTGAACAGCGGCATGAAAAGCGCCTCTCTTAAAAGGTAACCAGCCTCTTCCTCGACTTCGAGTTCCTTCAGGAAACATCCAAATCGACAAAGTATCTTTTTTCATTTTAGCCACCACCTGATCAATCGTAGCGATGGCTTTCTTGCGGTTGTCTCGATTAATCAATATGTTGCCACTTACCCAATATAAAGCACCGAAAAAAGGAATCCAAAGTAAGCTATTTTTCCCTACTGTCACTACGCCTTTTGGTAACACCTTCGCTAAAGTGAATAGATCAAAATTATTCTGATGATTAGCAACATACACAGCTTGCGGACTGTGGCTTGCAGAAGGCGCCACGCGCCCTTCCACCGATAAACCGAATAACGGAGCAACCTTAGCGAATACACGTCCAATATGGTACACGCGATTATTCGAGCCTAACGTGAACAAACAAAAAACAATGCCACAAAAGGTAACCACAACAATGAGTAAGAACAGCAACAAGATTCGCAAAACAAACAACATAATAAAGTAGACCTAAAAACTGCGGAGTATAAACTCAGTTAAGCTTTATGGAAGTTTTCACGCCATTCGAAAAACTCCTCAGAAACCAAAGGCTTAGAGAAAAAATAGCCTTGTATTTTATCACATTCATGTTGTTTCAAAAGTTCAACACCAGCAAGGTTTTCCGCACCTTCAGCCGTAACAGTGAAGCCCAGTGCGTGAGATAAATTAATCGACGCTTTGGCAATAAACTCATCACATTTGTTGCTTTCTATATATTGGATAAATGCTCGATCTATTTTGACTTCATTCACCGGTAATTCACGCAGATAAGCCAAAGAAGACTGCCCTGTACCGAAGTCATCAATGGCTAAATGAATTCCCATATCTTGCAAAGCTTGTAAGACGCTAATAACTTTCTCACGATCTTTCATTACCGCACTCTCTGTCACTTCGAGTGCTAACGCACGTTTCGGTAAATTATTATCAATAAGCGCCTGTTCAATCATTTGAGGCAAAGATTCATTCACCAAATCATGAGCGGACAAGTTCACCGCCACACGGATTTCATGGCCTTGTTCCCACCATTGGCTAAGTTGATACAAGACTCTGTTGATCATCCAGCGGGTTAACTCTTGAATACTGCCCGCATGTTCTAACAGGGCAATAAACTCATCCGGTGGAAGAAAGCCTAATTCTGGGTGAATCCAACGAATCAAAGCCTCGGCTTCCTGACAATCGTTTTTCGCTACGCCTACTTTGGGTTGATACACCACAAATAATTGATTACTTGCCAGAGCAACAGGAAGGTCCCGAATGATGGTTAATTGACGCTGATGGTTTTCATCTTGCCCTTGTTCATAGAAAACACATACTCCGCTTTCTTCACGGGCCTTGTCTGAAATAATATCCAAACGTCTCATCGCGCTATTTACATTGTCTGTAGCATGTTCAAAATGAAGAACGGCAAGACTTACATCAAGACGCATACAGGACTTTGCACCAAAGCACACTTCTGTTTCGAACTCTCTAACAAAAAGCCCATTCAGCTCAAGGCAATCTTGCTCAGAAACATTTTTTTCCAGTATTAATAAGAACTTATCGCCACCCAATCTGGCCAACATTTCTATGTCCTTATCCCACTCTTTCAAGCGCTCTGCGACTTTAGACAAAAGCAGGTTGCCCACATCAATACCAAGCATATTATTAATGCTCTTGAAGTGACGGATATTCACTAACAGCAAACTGCCTCGTTTCTTCGGTAAATTATCCGCTAAATGACGTTCAACAGCATGTTGGTTGTACAAGCCAGTTAACGCATCATGAGAAGCTCGAAAAGACAACTCTTCTTCTCGATTCTTGATTGAGCTTTGCATGGCCGCCATTGTATTCGACAAAACACAAAACTCTCCGCTTAAATTTGGTGCTTGAACCTTCTCTTTACCCAAACCAATCTGTTGAGCGTATTCGACTAATCGATTGATTGGTAAGGTCATATTTCGGGCAAAAGCAGCTCCTAACAACAAAGCCAATGCCAACGCCGCCGAGAAAATTAAAAGTAATTGATTGCGCGTGCTGTTATAGCTTGCCAACCAAGGGCCGTAAGGCAAATGGATAATTCCCCATTGGTTCGGCAATCCTAAATCGATTCCCAAAGACAGGTATTCATCATTATTAGAGAAAATAGGTGTTTCTATCGCCGCATCAAGACCTGCAATGTTTTTGATGTCTGTTAAGAAGTTAGCTTTTTTATCATCTGAAAGAGTCGAACCACCAGAGAAAGTATGCGTATTGACTGCCTCATAGAAAAAACTGATGTCTAAACCTGCAACATTTTTGATTTGCTCTGCTAAAGCTTGATCCAAAAGAAATGCCATACCGACCCAAGCCACCACATTTGGCGCCTTCACAGGCACAAGCACAAATTGATAACCACGATCACCAAAAGCAATCATTGTACTGATAGAAGAACCACCCGTTCTTCGAGCCGCTAACACCAGTTCAGAAATTTTATCATTCTGCTCAAGAGTCTGGGTGGCCGTAATGATGTCGCCACTAGGAGAAACCAACAAAGAAATATCGGCATTAATTCGTGCGCCGTGATTCTGTAAAACAGATTGGATTGTTCCGGTTTCTCTGGTAGCAACGGCTTGCTTAAAAGCAAAGTCCGACGCCAAAATTTCGACACCTTGGGTTAACTGCTCAGCACGAGACTCTAAAAAAAGGTCGAAGATATTTTTCGATACATCAATGGCGTGAACACCTTGAGCGTAATTGTCTTTTTTTAATGATGACAAAACAGCCAATGCGGTTCCTAGTTGAACCAACGCCAATAACACCAAAAGAAACACGATCAATCGTGCTTGAAAGCTTTTTAGCACCTTAAAACCTCTTTAATTATTAACCCTAAAAGACCTTAACAAATAGACTGTTGAGCTTAAACAAAAACAATACGTGACTTTTAAGAATAGTCGATCTTATAACATTTTATGCAATATTCACCTTAAAATGCTTGCCTAATTCAACTTGTTAACATAAGTTATTTTTTTAAACTCTTGTTAACAGCATTATGAAAGATCAAACTTATCGCGTGTATGAAGCCATCAAGCTCGATCCATTAGCCTCTCAACAGGCTCTGGCAGACCGACTTGATATGAGCCGAGAGTCAGTAGCAGGACACATTATGCAACTGACTCGACAGGGATATATATTAGGCAAAGGCTATTTATTATCTGAGCAGAACACCTACATAGTGGTTGGTGGTGCAAACGTGGACATTGGCGGACACAGCACATCCTTGCTCATACAAGGTGATTCAAACCCTGGCAGTATTTCACAAAGCCCCGGTGGCGTTGGCCGTAATATCGCCGAAAATCTTGCCAGACTTGGGGAAAATGTTCATTTAATTTCGCCTATTGGTTTGGATCAACGAGGTGATTGGCTAATAGAAAAAACACGTCTAAGTGGCGTGAATACACACAATGTTCTTCGTCATGACACCTTACCAACAGGCACATACCTTTCCATTAGTAATGAAAACGGTGAGTTACAAGCTGCTATTGCTGATATGCGCATTATTGATACATTAGACGAAGCAAAACTGGACTCGAAACAAGCTCTATTGAAAAGTGCTTATCGAATTATTGTTGACGCCAACTTGCCTGAAAATCTCATTGATTGGCTATCCAAACAGCCGTTATCAGCCGAGTTTGTCGCCGATGCCGTTTCTACCGCAAAAGCCCCTAGACTAGGCTCGATTCTCTCACGACTCGCTTTATTAAAAGTGAACCAAGACGAAGCCAGAGCCATTCTTGATGTAGATGAAACAAGCCCTGAAAAGCTCGCACAAGCATTATTAGAAAAAGGTGTTCGAGAAGTGCTTCTCAGTTTGGGTAGCCAAGGCGTTCTTTACGCCAGCGCCAAGCAACAGATCAAGCAGGCTTGCCATCCAAGTCAACCAAGCAGCGACACAGGAGCAGGTGATGCTTTGCTTGCTGGATATTTAAGTGCGTGCCAGCAAAATAAAGGCGTAGAAGAAACACTTTCTTTCGCATTGGCTTGCGCTGCACTCACATTAGAAAGCCCCCACGCGAACAACCCAAACCTTACCGTTCAAAATGTAACCCAATGGATAGAAAACCTATGAATCAGTACCTAGATATCAACCCAGATGTTGCGGCAGCCATTGCTGCTGGAAAACCAGTTGTCGCTTTAGAAAGCACTATTATTTCCCATGGCATGCCTTGGCCACAAAATGCGGAAACAGCGAAAAAAGTAGAGCAAATTATTCGTGATAACGGAGCGGTTCCAGCAACCATCGCTATCATTGATGGTCGTCTTAAAGCGGGCTTGAGTAATGACGAAATTGACACTTTAGCGAAAGCGGGCTTGTCTGTTACTAAATGCTCTCGTCGTGATTTGCCTTTTGTTGTGGCACAAAAACAACATGGTGCAACCACAGTTGCGGCAACCATGATTATTGCAGCTATGGCTGGTATTAAAGTGTTTGCAACAGGTGGAATTGGCGGCGTTCACCGTGGTGCGCAGCAAACCTTTGATATTTCTGCTGACTTGCAAGAACTGGCAAAAACAGATGTTGCTGTTGTTTGTGCAGGTGCAAAATCCATTCTAGATCTTGCCTTAACTCGTGAATATTTAGAAACGCAAGGCGTGCCTGTATTGGGTTACAAGACAGATACGCTACCTGCTTTTTATACTCGTGAAAGTGATCAAACCGTAGATTACAACTTGTCTTCTGCCAACGAAATTGCGGACTTTATTAAGGCGAAATGGGAAATGGAATTACACGGCGGCGCTATTATCGCCAATCCAATTCCTGAAGAGTTTGCTATGGACAAAGCAGCGATTGATTCAGCAATCAATCAGGCCTTAGCTGAAATGGAAGAGCAAGGTGTAGCGGGTAAAGAATCGACTCCTTTCTTGCTAGCACGCGTTGCCGAACTAACAGGTGGAGACAGCTTAGCCAGCAATATTCAGTTGGTATTTAATAATGCTCGACTAGCAGCCACAGTCGCAGCCGCTCTTTAATCTTTTTAAGGCATTCGGATCGGAAGCTTTTCAGCTTGAAAAGCTTCTTAGCTTTGCCAATAGTTGTCTTTCCAATAGTCGATTTGATCGTTTTCAAGAAAACTCCACGCGACAAATCGACTAATTTTCTGACCTTGAGCCATTTCGATGGTCTTTACTTGGCGGGCACCAGCTTGCTTTAATGTGCGATAAATCGCCTCAAGATTCCCCTGACGTGCAACTAGGGAAGTAAACCAAAAGCAGCGATCACCGTATTGAACACTTTCTTTTACCATACGAGTGATAAAACCAGCTTCTCCGCCATCGCACCACAATTCCGGTGCAGTGCCACCAAAATTCAAAGTAGGCTTTTTCTCGTTCGTTTTGCCTTTCACACCGCGCCATTTACGCTGAGTTTCATCAAGCATAGCGGATTCACTGGTGTGAAAAGGGGGATTGCACAAGGTTAAATCAAAACGCTCTTTCTCGTTCCAAATGCCGCCAAACAAGTTTTTTGACTGTGATTGCAAACGAGTCGAAATCACACTTTTTAGACAAGCGTTTGATTTAATAATGGTCTCACAAGTCGCTACAGCAACAGGATTCACGTCCGAACCAACAAACTGCCAGCCATATTCTTGATGACCGATAATGGGATAAACACAGTTCGCACCGACACCAATATCCAATACCTTTACGCCTTTTCCGCGAGGAATCACGCCATCGTTACTGGTTGCCAGTAAATCGGCCAAATAATGAATGTAATCTGCGCGCCCAGGAATAGGCGGACAAAGGTAGCCAGGAGGAATATCCCAAAAAGAAACACCGTAAAAGTGGTTAAGCAAGGCTCGGTTGAGTGTTTTTACCGCTTCTGGATTAGCGAAATCAACCGATTCGTTTCCATATTGATTGAGCTGAATAAAGCGTGACAGTTCTGGGCAAGAATCCGCTAAGAGCGCAAAATCATAACGCGCACGATGCGGATTACGAGGGTGAAGCTCTAGTTTGTTCGTCCGTTTACTTTTCGTATTCTTACTTTTTAACACCACAGTCATGCCATTTATTGAAGCTAGAAATCGAGTATAACCGAATTATCTGGCACGGACTAAAGAAGCCTCAAAGCCAGAGTAAAAAAGGCCCAATAGAAACACCAAGAATAAGTGCAACCGTAAACAGGGTAAAAAGAGCTTCTACAGGTTTTTGGCAAGCATGTTGTAAATAACCTAATACCCATTGCCCAAATGACGGCGACACTATGTCTTTCGCTCGTTCTACTTGATCCTCTCTGATCAGTTCTCTGGCTTTTAAAGCTTGCTCTTTGTCTGTCACCCACAATCCAGCCATAGAAACTTGCCAGCGACCGGCGCTGGTTTCATAAAAAACAATATCATGATCGGTTAGCAATTGACGAATGTCGTCCGCTTCTTCATCGGGTACATATTTAAGTCGAAAAACCAGTGTCGCCATGAAATGAAACCTTGAAAACCAAACAGAAGCGCTAAAGGGTAAGAGAAGACTACCAAGAATACAATCTTGCATTGCTCTTGTGTTTTACTTCTCGTTTTTTTCTTCTAGCCACTGGATAATTTGGTCGCCGGGTAAAGGCACGCTAAAGAAATAACCTTGAACACTGTCTACACCCAGTTCCATGATGGCATCCAATTGCTCTTGTTCTTCAATGCCTTCTGCCACCACTCTCATATTCAATTCTCTAGCGAGCTTAGTGACTGAAGTAAGTATTTGTCGGGTAAATTGGTCGCCCTGTAAACTGGAAACAAACACTCTATCCAATTTAAGAACGTCATAAGGAAAACGTCGCAAGAAATCTAAACCGGAATAGCCCGTACCAAAATCGTCCACTGACAACTCAATACCTAAGGCTTTAATGCGCTCAAATTGGCTAACCATAATAGGCAGCTCGTTCATATTCAATGCGCTGGTTTCCGTGACTTCTAACCCGAGTCGTCCTTTTAATTCTGGAAACTCAGCAAGGATTTGTTTCAGCTCCGGTATAAAAGATTCCTTGAGCAAACTATGGCGATCAACATTAACAGCAATAGATACATCTGCCAGTGTCACTGAGTTTTCACGATAAAAACGCCCTACTTTACGAATAACCATCCAAGTAAGGTTATCAATCGCACCTAATCTGTCGGCTATTTCAATAATAGTTAAAGGTGACACTTGTCCATGATAAGGGGATTTCCAGCGGATAAGAGCTTCCATATCACGAGTTTTTTGATCATTAAGTGAAATAATCGGCTGAAAATACACATCCATTGCTTCTTCTTTAATCGCTTTTTTTAGACTGTGCGACAGGGAATAGCGGTAATACAAAATGGTCCAGTAGATTGCGCAACAACCTGCAAAAAGCAGAAACCATAAAGCCGCGAATAATGTCATTGATTGACCAAAGTACTCCCAATACAAATAAGACGGTAAAGAAACCACCAAAGACATTGTCCACTGATCTAATGCCACAGTCCTTTGACTTAACACACTGAAATCAGAGTCCACTTTTTGTGATGAAAGAATACGCTTACCAACCGTTAAGCTGTAAGGATATTGACTTGAAAGTAAGTGTTCTAATTCAACTACAAGGCTTTGTGGCGGCGCAAGCCCGTTTACGCCTATGCCATTTTCGCCTTGGTAAAAAGTAAAAAATGTTTGATGCCCCAAAGTTTTGGACTGAACTAAGGAGACAGTAATACCGTCTTTGCTTTCTTTTATTCGTTTTGAAATGGAAGAATAAATGGTGAAATTTTGAGGACCCAAATTATTGCAATAAACTCGGTAATCTTCATTGAACAAGCCATATTCTTTGAACATAGGAGAGTAAAAGCTTTTCTCGATTAAATTTCTGACATCTGCTTTTTCACAGGATAAGGTGACGTTTTGTGCGACATCTTTCAACTCGACCAGAATAGTGTTCATTTTATGAGTTAATATAGATTCAGCTGTGAGCGTTTTTTCCTCTAAATCTTTTAAAAGATATAAATACAAGCCAACACTGAAAATAACAAAACTGAGCAAGAGAGAAATAAACGCAGATAAAGAAATAACTCTTATTTTAGAGGGCATTGGGGATTTAATATTTTGATACATAACGAAACTGCCCCCTTCTATATGTCATTAAAAAAACTAAAAAGCCATAATTGAGGAAGTTAATTAATGTATTTTCTCTAAGCCCTTCACTTATATTAAAGGGGAATTACCTACAAAAGGCAATTCCCCTGAAAAAAGCAGTGCAATAAGAACTTAGTTTTTTACTTTTTTAATCATGATCGATAAATAACCCACTTCAAAACCAAACTTTGTCATCACAGATTCATTCATAACAACACCATCTTTCACCATATACATTCGGTCATCAACTTTCACTTCCAATGTGTCTCCTTTGTAAGACACTTGTAGAATATAATCCATAAATAAAGCATTTCCGGCGATTTTTACTTCACCAAAGCCTGTTACATCATTCGCAGTGGCTATGTATTGTCCTTTCTCATCTGGAGTCATAGTCCAAGTTCTATTTTGGATTTCGCCATCATCAAATAAAAACTCTTCCGTAAGTGTTCCAACACCATTTTCCCAACGACCTTCTAATATCGCATTGAAATAGCGGATTACTTCGCCACTACGATTTTTAAGAATGCCATGCGCAGTTAATGATCCAGAAAAGAATTCTTCTAGCTCGAATTTAGGCTCATTACTCGCATACAAAGAAACATCTGGAGCAGAACATGCCGACAAAATAAATAAACAGATCACAACCAGTATTTTAGTTTTAATTGGTTGCCAGAAATTACGCATAATATTTCCTTTGAATCACATCATTTTAAATAACGATATTGAATGTCGACGCTTTCATATTTGCCTTCTGAGTTGGCAATATTTCCTCGCCCGGTAAAACGCAATAATGTTTTTTCTGTGGCATCATAAGCCAGCACAATAGGATCTACGGCTAATTTCACAAACCAAGAAATAGGCGACAATGAAAAACATACTGCTCCCTCTTTTGTTCCGCTTACACATGAAGAACGACTCAAACGAAACTGAAACGTCGTCTGTTTACTAGGCACAAGAAAATCCACATCCAGTTCTTTTCCATCCATCAAAACCAGCCAATATTGCTGGATAAAACCATTAAAACCCGCGTCCACAACCATGCCAGCGGTAAGTTCTAATTGCTTCGTCTTTTGCTTCGCGGATGCGTCTTCTTTGTAGTTCACAATGAGCTTTCTGCCTTCTTGAGCAACATCAATCGCTTCACCATTGCGTTCGTTTAATTGGCTAAAGCCTGGTGTAACAAAAGACTTGGAAAGATCGATGGTTTTACGACCAAAAACACTGCCGTCGGGTTCTGAATATTCCACTTTACGAAGTGTGTCTTCGATTTCAAAGTAGGATTCTCGATACAATAAATCCCCTGTTTTTAAACTAAAAGCGCTGCCGACAATATGAGGCTCAACAGCTTGAACCATATTGTTCAAACCAAACACAGTGCTAAGAAGAACAGTGGAAAGAACAAAGTTTCTTTTTAATTCTGTCGATAACACAGCAAACACTCCTTTCAGCAACCTATTATAAGTCGTTAAATAAACGCCATTTATCACTGAGCCAAAAACCCAATGGCAAGATGATCGACCAAATCACGGCCACAACACACAGAGAAAGCCATAATGGATCAGCCAGTGTAATACCTGCTAACTTAGCGCCAGCAAAATAACTCATAGTTGGCCCAATTAAGCCGAGAACCGAACTCAATAAATATCGAGATCTTAAAAACGCCAAACTATGAGCAAATACACTGGCAGTACAAACCCAAAGACATAATAACCAAATAGGCGGCACCACAATCGAGCCAACTGAATCATTGTCAAAAAAAACGCCAAGTTGAAACAAGGCGCCATCCACAATAAAACCTAAACCGACAAACACACCCAATAAGCGCCATTCTCGACGAGTATTCATGAAATAACGGTCATGCAAAAACAAATACAAGACCGTTGCAGGCAAAGCCCAAAAGCTGCCGCCGAGCAAACACACAAACCAGATAATCTGAAACAAAGCAGCATTTAGAAAACGTTTCATAGGATTTGCCACCTGCCTCTTCATCTGAACGAAGACATTATTCGATCGTCAAGCGATGCTCTGGTTTGGCAAATACAAACTGCCCAGTACTGATTGCTCGCTCTGTAAAGCCGCCTTCACAGTAAGCGAGGTAGAAATCCCACATGCGACAGAAAACATCATCAAAACCCATGTCCATCACATGATGACGCGCTTCATGGAAACGTGTGCGCCAGTCCGCCAGAGTTTTCGCGTAATGCTCTGTAATATCTTCTAGCCCCACGATTTGCATGTCTGTTTTAGAGGCAATTTTATGGGCAATGACTTGGTTAGATGGAAGGCAACCACCAGGGAAAATATAGCGTTGAATGAAGTCAACTGAACGACGCGCATAATCATAACGCTGGTCGGCAATGGTGATGGCTTGAATCACCATCACGCCATGAGGTTTCAATAATTCACTGCATTTGGAAAAGTAACTGTCGTAGTATTCGTGACCAACAGCTTCGATCATTTCGATCGAAACCAGCTTGTCATACAGACCTTCCAAATCGCGATAATCCTCAAGCAGCAAGGTAACTTTATCTTGCAAGCCTTCGGCTTCTACTCGCTCTTTAGCAAACTCATATTGCTCTTTGGAAATGGTCGTAGTGGTTACTTTACAGCCATAATGTTTCGCTGCATGAATGGCCATGCCCCCCCAACCGGTTCCGATTTCTAACAGGTGATCTGCTTCTGTGAGCTGTAATTTCTGACAAATGCGGTCTAATTTATGTACCGCAGCTTCTTCTAAAGGCGCTTCTTTCTGAGGGTAAATCGCAGAGGAATACATCATAGTTGGATCAAGAAAGAGAGAGAAAAAATCGTTGCCCAAATCATAGTGAGCAGAGATGTTATCTTTTGAACCTTTTTTAGTATTAGCATTCATTCGATGTACGATTTTTGCACCGATACGACTCAAAATAGGACGTTTCGCATCCAGTTTATTAATCAAATTTAAGTTCGCCACCATCAAACGAATAACCGCAACCACATTAGGAGAGGTCCATCCACCTTTCATGTAGGCTTCGCCCGCACCAATACTGCTGTTTAAAAAGACATCTCGGTAAGTATTAATATCGTGAACATGAATGTGGGCGATATGTTGAGCACTGTCTTTGTCCTCACCAAAGAAATAAGTACTGCCGTTTTCTTCTAGGATTAAATGACCAACTTCTAGTCGCTCTAACATGGAAAAAACCATTTTTCGAGCAAGTCTATCGAACCATGTCGTTGTGTGGTTTTTTCTCACTTTCTGATTATCCATACTTACGGAGTTCATACTTTTTCATCTCCTCAATGAGTTAACTGGTTTCTGGCCAATAATTAATGACTAGGATGTGAGTGAAAAGGCACTCTTTTCGCCCATAATTTAAGTGCTTGCCAATAGATGCCAAATGCCACTTTCATCGTCATCACAGGATAACTAAAAATCACTTTAGCCATAGAAGAAGACGTCATCGGTGTACGCGCTAAAGATAATGTGGCATCAAATACACATTGTTCACCAAGTAATTCTTTATTCTGCATGTGTACGGTAAGTTTCTTCGCCGGAAGATTGCTACGCCAATCATAAAAGTGATCCATCGGGTGGAACGGCGACACATGCATTTCCTTATTAAATTGAATACGTTGAGTAGACTGGTTTGGATCACATTTCAAAACATAGGCAATTTTTTCTCCCCAAGGCGTATTCGTCACTTCTAATAACATCGCTTGTAATTGCTCGGTTTCATCGAAGCAGTAATAAATGGTGATGGGATTAATAATGAAACCAAAATAACGACAGTTGGTTAGCATTCGCACAGAGCCAGACAGGTTTAAATCTAGCCTCAGGTTTACTTCGTTTAAGACTGAGTTCTTGATCGACACAGACCCATCGCCAAAATAATCGTTACGATTGAAGCGCGCGAGCGACCAAGATTTCACTGACCACCAAGAGCTTAGTGCCAAAGCAGAATCCAGCTCATCTAAATCAAAATACATCATGAATACGCGATATTTAAAGGCATGTGATCGAGGCGAAAAACGGCGATGACGCACTGTGCCTTGGTAAATCGCACTGTGTATTATCTCTTTCTGCTCATGCATAACTTCTGTAGGCTGATTCACCATGCCACACCCAACCCATTCGCCACACGAACTCCACTCCAGCAACCGTCTTCGTGGAAACCGTTGCGCCAATAAGCGCCGCAAAACCATGTTCTGTTGATGCCATTAATGTCAGACCAACGATCCTGCGCCTTGATGCCTTCCAGAGTAAAAGTAGGATGCGCGTATTTGAAACTGCCAAGAATCTTATCTGGCGCGATCATATCGGTTTGATTCAAGGTAACAACATAAGTTGTATCGCTTGAGAAATGCTGCAAGATGTTCATGTTATAACTGAGTGTAGCAGGCTTACTTTGGTCTGTCCCAAGATGATAATTCCAGCTAGACCAAGCCAGTTTCGCCTTTGGTAAAACACTCGTATCTGTGTGTAGCACCACATCGTTATTACGATAGGGAATCGCCGACAAAATGTTTTTTTCGTCTTGGCTTGGGTCTGTCAATAAAGCCAAAGCTTCATCGCTGTGACATGCAAATACCACTTGATCAAATACTTCTTCAGAATCATCTTCTAGCTGAATCACCACATTATCGGCCAAGCGTGTCACTTGCTTTATTTGGACACCTAGACGGATTTTGTCATGAAAGCTCTTAACCAAAGGTTCTAAATACGCAGAGGAACCACCTTCAATAACTCGCCATTGAGGACGATCATTCACGCTCAATAAACCGTGGTTCTTGAAGAAACGAACGAAAAACACCAAAGGAAATTCCATCATTTCATCCAAAGTGGATGACCAAATGGCACTTCCCATTGGAATCAAATAATGACTAGCAAAACGCTCTCCATAACCTTTCGCTTTGAGATATTCACCTAGTGTCACACCTTCTCGAAGATCGCCGCTTTCTAAATCCTGAATCGATTCTTTGTTAAAACGAAGTATGTCTTTTAACATGCCAAGGAAAGGAAAGTTAAAGAGGTTTCGGCGCTGAGCAAATAAGGTATTTAAGTTATTCCCGCCATATTCCAGTCCGGTACGCTGGCAACTAACGCTGAAGCTCATTTCTGTCGCTCGAGACGAAACGCCAATTTCATCCATCAGACGAATGAAGTTAGGGTAAGTCCAGTCATTAAAAACAATAAAACCCGTATCAATTCCTCTGGTACGATCCTCTTCTTGAACTTCCACTGTTGCGGTGTGGCCGCCAATTCGTTGCGCAGACTCAAACACAGTTACATCATGTTCGCGCTGAAGAAGATACGCGCTAGTTAATCCTGAAATCCCTGATCCTATAATGGCTACTTTCACTTACTTGTCTCCTTAAAACTCAGCGCCTTCTGTACTAGGCACGATATTGTGTTCTGTCAGCTCCACTGCTTTTTGGAGCGTTATTTTTTGAATGTCTTTGTGTTATTAGGTTTGGGCGCCAGCATTGAAAGCCACAACTTGGGGAAGTGACGACCAATCCAAAGCATCATCGAAAGCCGTTTGGGAAAAGCAAATTCATATGGACGAGACTGCAAAGCTTTGTACATTCTCTTTGCCGCTTCATCTGCGGACATCAGAAAAGGCATAGAAAAGGTGTTTTTCTGGGTGAGAGGTGTATCGACGAAGCCAGGAAGCAAACAAGTCACATCAATGTTAAATGGTTTCAAATCCATTCTAAGGGACGACAAAAAATACTGTGTCGCGGCTTTGCTTGCGCCATAAGCTTCAGCTTGTGGAAAAGCGGCTTGAACAGCCTGAGAACTCACGCCAACCAAGTGCGACTGAGGTGCTTTTTTCAATAGAGGCAAGCAAACATCAAGACTGTTAACCAAACCAAAGAAATTCACTGACATGACACGATCCATCATTTTCCAATCAGGATTTTCCTCGTTAATATCTAGATATTCACAGGTTCCGGCATTCAGCACAGCGCAATTTAGATGATCCATATGAGTTGCTAATAGATTACGAACAGACTCAATTTTTCTGTCATCAGTCACATCAAAAGGAATGAACTTCAAGTTGTCTTCGTGCTCCAACAGAAGAGCCAAATCTCCCTGTCGACGCGCACTGGCCAACACCTGCCAACCTGCTTTTAAATAGCATTGTGTTAAGGAAAAACCGATTCCTGAACTGGCGCCTGTTATCCAAACCGTTTTCTGAGCTGTATCCTTCATGGCGACTTCCTTAGATTAACCCGCTAAACGTTTTTTTAAGCCTTTCACGACTGTGCCTAAAACCGGCACATGCTCGTAAATAAGTTGCCCAAGGTCATATACATCTTCATGAAAATAAATACGGTCATTAAACTGAACCTGACTCATGCCGCGAACGGTAATGGTTTTAGGCCCCAACTTTGGATGGATAAAATGCATATTCCATTTAATATAAGCCGTTCCGTCAGAAATAATTTGATCTAAATACTCAAAACGTCCATTTCGAACATTAAGACTCATTTCAGATAAATAAGAATGGAGTACTTCAACGCCTCGCAATTCATGAACAGGGTCTTTGAACAACACGTCATTTGCGTAAATGTCATCTATTTTGTCTAGCTGTGGATGTTTTACATCTTTATAAAAAGTCTTAAAGCTCTCTATTAAAAGCTCACCTGTTTGTGGCTCACTAGCCTGTTTCGTTTCCTGCGTTAGCACCTTTAACCTCCTTTGCTCGCCATCGCATCGAGCAGATAAATTCTTACGTTAACAAGTAAACGTAGCGAACCCACTTCTGGATCATTAATAAATTAAAAACCGTCTGAAAGCGCTTATCCGTGCTTTTTTCTTTTCAATGCAAATAAAGTGATCCACACTTCAATATGACTCGTATCCCTTTTATACACATTGAAACAGCGTCATACAGCCTTCCCTCTTTTCGGAGCTATTAATGGAACGCGCCACGGAACTAAAACACGACGATCAGCACCTAATGGACATTTTGGCCATTGCGGAGCACAGAGACCAAGCCGCACTAGTACGCTTGTTTGATCACTATGCGCCAAGAGTAAGAGCTTTTTGCCTTGCCAAACAGCCAGGTGCCAACCTCATGGCGGACGATATCGCCCAAGAGGTCATGATTCGTATTTGGAACAAAGCACATACTTACAAAAAAGAGTCTGCTTCATTAAATACATGGGTTTTCACGCTAGCAAGAAATGCTCGCATTGATTATCTGCGTAAAAACAGCCGCCATCAGTCTGATATTGATCCTGAATATTTATGGCAAAAGGTTGTAGATGAAAATGCAGACCCGTTCAAAGATGCTCAACAACACAGAGATCAAGAACGTATTAGAGAAGGTCTAGATAAATTGCCTGCTGATCAAAAACAAGTTCTGGCCAAAGTTTATTTAGAAGGCAAAACGCACAAAGAAGCTTCGGAGGAATTGTCGCTTCCATTAGGAACGATCAAATCCAGAGTTCGCCTCGCCTTACACAAACTCACTATTTACATTAAGAGGTAGTATCGATGACTCTTTATCATCCATCGATTGAAATGCTAACTGACTATGCTGCTGGTTCATTACCTCTGGCACATTCATTATGCGTGTCAGCTCATTTAGAGCATTGTCGCGAATGCCAGCAACAGGTAAGAAAGCTAGAAATGGTTGGCTCTCATCTTTTTGATCAAGCAGTGACAGATCACCACCACCTTAATTCACTGAAAGAAAGTCTGCTTAACAAGCTAACAACACAAGCTGAAAACAAGCAGGACGAAGAAGTGCTTCAAGCTACGGCCGAGCTAGAAACCACAGAAGAAAAGTTTTGGGATAACTACAAAATTCCAAACAGCCTACGTCAATTTATCAGCAACAGTTATGAAGAATTAAACTGGGTGCGACTGTCGCCTTCATTCAGAATTGCAACATTACATAATGAAAAAGGCGGCGCTCAAATTGCCTTAACCAGAGTGAAAGCTGGCTCGCATATGCCTCATCACGCTCACACCGGTGAAGAAATCACCTTGGTTTTAGAAGGCGCTTTCTCAGATGAAAGTGGCGTGTACCGCAAAGGCGACTTTATTAGTCGTGATGCGAGCCATAAACATAAACCTATTGTCACTAAAGACGCTGAGTGCATCTGTTTAACCGTGCTCGATGCTCCGATTGAATTCACAGGGTGGTTGGCTCGACTGCTGAATCCAATTATTCGCCGATATCACCCTTATTCCAGAGCCTAACAGCGAATAGTCGTAATTTTCACAGTAAAACAGTAGCTTATGTGGCTAAACACTAACCAATAACAGGCAAGTTAACTGAATTTCTGATATAGTCCTTGTTCACTCAAATAACAAGGACTATTTATTATGGCAACTAAAAAGAAACAGCCAGCTGCTTCGGAAACTTCGGAATCCATTGAAAAGCAGATGCAGGAGTTCCTTGCTCGCGGTGGACAGATAGATAAAATCGACTCAGGTGTTAGCGGTCAATCTCAACTAACAGGCTCACGTCATATCTCTCTAGGCAACAGTAAAACAAAGGCACAATAAGCATTTGGGATTCCCTAAATTTATTGGCTTTTTCCATTTGTACGCCAACTCTATAAACACTGTTTTAGAAAAAACTCTAAACAAACAATAGGTTGGCGCATCAAATTTATAAACCGACTTTTTATAGAACGAAAATCAATCTATGCTAACAAAATCTGATCGCGCTTTTTTTCGTCCTAAATGGCGACGAGTCACAGCCACTGTATTTTGCGTTGCTTGGTCTATTCTTGAATGGGTTTCTAACGAGCCGTTCTGGGCAGTGGTTGCTGCTGGTTTCGCCTTTTATTGTCTTTGGAATTTTTTCTACGCGTACAAAGAAGAATAAGACTGTCTCTAAATAAACGACTCTTTCTCTTCTCGACTATCTTCCAGATAAAAACTGGTCACATTTTCGACACACAATTGTCATCCAGTTGTCATATGCTCATTCTACTCTTCTATAAGATATAAAAATTCTTTTCAGAGCGGAGCAACACTGTGATACAAGTCGAGCAAATGATTGCTAACAAATCACCTCAATTTTTCGACAAAAGCCCCCTTATTACACGCCCTACGTTAAGTGTCTTAAAACGCTTATTCCACGAAAGTGAAGTAAACCAATTTCTGGAAAGAAACGATGGCTGTGTCGGCTTCGAATTTATTGATCGTGTGTTAGATCATTTCAACTTTAGTTATCACGTAAGCCAAGTAGATCGCCGCAATATTCCTGCAAGCGGACGCACAATGATCATTGCCAATCACCCTCTTGGCGCCTTGGACGGATTGGCTCTGTTAAGATTGGTTGGCGAAATTCGCCCTGATGTCAAAATCGTCGCAAATGATTTACTCATGGGGTTTGATGGATTAAGAAACCTTGCTCTGCCTGTCGATAACATCGGCGGCAAAACAGGTCGTCAGCAACTCAAAGCCATTATGAGTTGTCTGCACAATGAAGAAGCCGTAATTATCTTCCCTGCTGGCGAAGTGTCGCGTATTTCTCCAAGTGGCGTAAAAGACCAGAAATGGAACCAGAACTACCTAAAGCTGGCACAAAAAACCAACAGCCCGTTATTGCCTGTTCATATTGGTGGCCGTAACTCTATGTTGTTTTACACCAGTTCAATTGTCTACCGCCCTCTTTCTACAATCCAACTTGCTAATGAAATGTTCCGTCAAAAGAACCGAAGAATTCCTATGCAAGTCGGTCAAGCCATTCCGATTCAAGAATTGGCACAGCTGCCGCTTAGCGATAAAGAGAAGAACAAACTAGTTAAACGCCACCTGTATCGTATAGCAAAAGGCAAAAAGCCCTTGCTAAAAACCGAGAAAACCGTCGAGCACCCTCAAAATCGACAGTTAATCAAACACGAACTCAAGCAATCCGAACACCTTGGCAGCACCAAAGACAACAAACAAATCTATCTTTTTGATTACGACCCAATGTCTGTCACCATGAAAGAGATTGGCCGTTTGCGCGAAATTGCTTTCCGTAAAGTCGGTGAAGGCACAGGCGAACGCTCAGATTTGGATAAGTTCGACCAACATTACCGTCACTTAATCCTTTGGGATGAAGAAGAACTCGAAATCGTTGGCGCTTATCGCATTGGTGAAGTGGCTCGTTATATGAAAGAAGAGAAGCCAAATAAGATTTACAGTGCCGAGCTGTTCCAGTATTCCTGCGACATGGAACCTTACTTCGAACAAGGCATCGAGCTTGGTCGTAGCTTCATCCAGCCGAAATATTGGGGCAAACGCAGTTTAGATTATTTATGGTACGGCATTGGTGCTTATCTAAACAAACACCCTGAAATTCGTTACATGTTTGGCCCTGTTAGCTTGAGTAACAATTACCCTCAAGCAGCGAAGGATTTTATTGTTTCTTTTTACAGCTTATATTTTTCGGATAAAGAGCATTTAGCACGCTCATTTACGCCATACCAAGTCAACGCAGAGCATAAGGACATCATTTCAGAGCTTTTCTGTGGGAATAATTACGAAGAAGATTTCAAAGTTTTAAAAGAACAACTTGGCCACTTTGGCGCCAGTGTTCCTACTTTGTTTAAACAATACAGTGAGTTATGTGAGCCCGGCGGTGTACGCTTCTTAGACTTTGGCGTCGATGCTGACTTTGGCTACTGTGTAGACGGTTTGGTCTTAGTAGACTTAAATACGGTCAAAGAAGCGAAGCACAAACGTTATCGCGGACATAACTAAACTACCATTTCGAATTATGATGGTGTCCATGTGCATGGTGATCTTTTTGATGATCATGCTCTGGACGGACAAAGAATGCCAAATAGACTATTTTCGCCACTAGCATCACGCTTAACACAATTAGCACTATCATTTGTAAACTCATATGACACTCCTCTTTTTATTTTTGTTGTTCATTAATTGTAGATAACGCACAACAAAAGAATGTGTTTTTACGTCATTTCAGGTGCTAAATTACACCTATAAATGTGTCTTTTTGTTTAATTTTTAACCAGTCAAAAAGTAAAAATAGGCCTATTAGCGACACCTAAAAAAGCAAAATTGCCATTTCAGCGCCCTATTCCAAAGGATTCCTTTCCTTTAGCTGCCTTTCATTAATAAAGCGTGTAGAATATTTTTATTGAATAGGCGTTTAATAAAAAGAGGTTTACTAGCATGGCACATCAGCAGCAATACATTCATGGTCGCTATCATGCATCTACCAGCGGCGAACATTTTGAAACCATTAATCCAGCCACTGGCGAAGTGATTACCACCGTTGAACATGCAGGCCAAGCTGAGTTAGATGCTGCTGTGGAATCTGCTAAGAAAGGCCAGCAAGTTTGGGCTGCGATGACGCCTGTTGAGCGCGGTCGTATTCTTAAAAAAGCCGCCGAATTACTTCGTGAAAACAACGAAGAGCTTGCTCGTCTAGAAGTTTTGGACACAGGTAAGCCTTTACAGGAAGCTATTTGTGTAGACATCGAAACGGGTGCTGATGTTATTGAATATTACGCTGGCCTGACTGATAAAATCCAAGGTGAATATCAAGATCTTGGGAATGGTAACTTCTTCTATACACGCCGTGAGCCATTAGGCATTTGTGCTGGTATCGGTGCATGGAACTACCCAATTCAAATCGCTATGTGGAAATCTGGTCCTGCATTGGCTGCTGGCAACGCGATGATTTTCAAACCTTCTGAAGAAACACCATTAACCGCTCTTAAACTGGCTGAAATTTACACACAAGCAGGGTTGCCTGATGGTGTTTTCAATGTCATTCAAGGTGATGGCCGCACAGGTCAAATGATCACTGCGCACCCAGAAATCGACAAAGTGTCTTTCACTGGAGAAGTAGGCACAGGCAAAAAAGTCATGGCCGCTTCCGCTCAAACATTAAAAGACGTGACGATGGAATTAGGTGGTAAATCGCCTATGATTATTTTCCCTGACATGCCTGTTGATCAAGCGGTTTCGGCGGCGATGTTGGCAAACTTCTATACACAAGGCGAAGTTTGCACTAACGGCACGCGAGTCTTTGTTCATGCTGACATGATGGACGCTTTCACTAAAGAGTTAAAAACACGCACCGAAGCTATGATCATTGGCGATCCAATGGATATGAACACTCAGGTTGGCGCGTTGATCTCAAAAGATCATATGGGCAAGGTGCTGGGTTATATTGAAGCCGCGAAAAACGCAGGTGCCACTTTGCTATGTGGTGGTTATCAAGTAACAGAAAATGGTTTAGATAAAGGTGCGTTTGTTGCGCCGACTGTTTTCACTGATTGCACAGATGACATGCCACAAGTGCAAGATGAGATTTTTGGCCCTGTGATGTCGGTGTTGAGCTTCACTGATGAAGACGAAGTAATCAAACGCGCCAATGATACTAAATTAGGTTTGGCTGCTGGTGTTTTCACCAAAGACTTTGCTCGTGCACATCGTGTCATTAATCAAATGCAAGCGGGTATTTGTTGGATCAATGCATGGGGCGCATCGCCTGCTGAAATGCCTGTAGGTGGTTACAAAGAGTCTGGTATTGGCCGTGAAAATGGTATTGATACCTTATATCACTACACACAGAACAAGAGCGTGTTTGTTGATCTTAACGATATTGAAAGCGCTTACTAAGTAAGGCTCGCATCAAAAGGAATAAGTTATGACAAACGAAACATACGATTACGTCATCGTTGGCGCTGGCTCCGCAGGTTGTGTTCTCGCTGACCGATTAACAGAAAGTGGCGAGCATAACGTTTTGTTACTTGAAATGGGCGGCACAGACAAAAGCATTTTCATTCAAATGCCAACCGCATTGTCTTACCCAATGAACACAGAAAAATACGCTTGGCAGTTCCATACTGACAAGGAACCTGGGTTAGATGGACGAGAAATGCATTGTCCACGAGGCAAAGTATTAGGCGGCTCTTCTTCTATCAATGGCATGGTATATGTTCGCGGCCACGCGTGCGATTTTGATCAATGGGAAGAAAACGGCGCGAAAGGCTGGAACTACCAATCTTGCTTACCTTACTTTAAAAAAGCAGAATCTTGGAAAGGCGGTGCCGATACGTATCGTGGTGGTGACGGTCCATTGTCGACCAATAACGGTAACGACATGACTTACAATCCACTTTATCAAGCCTTCATTGATGCGGGTAATGAGGCAGGGTATGGCGAAACGGCGGATTACAATGGTCATCGCCAAGAAGGTTTTGGCCCGATGCACATGACGGTTAAAAATGGTGTTCGGGCTTCTACGTCGAATGCTTATTTACGCCGTGCAATGACCCGTTCAAATCTAACATTGAAAACTGGTGTTTTGAGTCATAAGGTCATTTTTGATGGCAAAAAAGCCATTGGTATTGAATTCAGTAAAAACGGCCAAATTCAGCAAGTGAATGCCAGTAAAGAGGTTATTCTTTCTGCGGGATCAGTCGGTTCTCCTCAGTTACTGCAATTATCTGGTGTGGGGCCAAAAGACGTATTAGAAAAAGCCGGCGTACCTGTGATTCACGAACTACCAGGCGTCGGCGAAAACTTACAAGACCATTTGGAAATCTACTTTCAATATAAGTGTAAATCGCCTGTCACACTAAACGGTAAGTTAGACTTGATAAGCAAAGGCTTAATCGGGACGCGTTGGATTTTATTAAAATCAGGCTTAGGCGCAACAAACCATTTTGAATCGTGCGGTTTTATTCGTTCTCGTGCAGGTTTGAAGTGGCCAAATATTCAATATCACTTCTTGCCAGCGGCGATGCGTTACGACGGTCAGGCCGCCTTTGAAGGTCATGGCTTCCAAGTGCATGTTGGCCCAAATAAACCAGAAAGTCGTGGTAAATTATGGATAGAATCAGCTGATCCTGCTGCAAAACCTCGCATTTTGTTCAACTACATTTCTACCGAACAAGACAAGCAAGATTGGCGCGATACGATTCGCTTGACTCGTGAAGTGCTTCAGCAATCCGCTTTAGACGCTTACCGAGGCGATGAAATCCAGCCTGGCATGAATATTCAAAGTGATGAAGAAATCGATCAGTGGGTGAAAGAAAACGTAGAAAGTGCGTATCATCCATCTTGTACCTGTAAGATGGGCGACGATAACGACCCAATGGCGGTATTGGATGAAAATTGCCAAGTACGAGGCCTTGAAGGTTTACGTGTCGTAGATTCTTCTATTTTCCCAACAATCACAAACGGTAATTTGAACGCACCAACCATTATGGTTGCTGAAAAAGCCGCAGATATGATTTTAGGAAAAGAAGCGTTACCAAGCTTAGACGCCCCTGTTTGGATTCATCCTGAGTACGAAACTAAGCAACGCTAATAAGCCAATTAGTGAGCTTCATTAAAAAAGCCTCAAGATGTTATTCATCTTGAGGCTTTTTGCTTTCAGAGAAGTATTAATAATCCTCATCGTCAAAAGGGCTTTCGACCACCTTGTACTGTTTGCGTTTCACGTCAAACCGATACCAAACCCCTTTACTGGTGAAATAGTCTTTGTCTTTGCGTCGAATAATTCTGTATTCTTCAGGAATATCATCTACCCAAATACTCGATGTTGGCGTAACAACCACGTAGCCGCGGGATGTGTCTCGATAAAAAACACCATCGGAATAATAAGTGCGGTCATCTACCACGACATGGCGATGGGGCAGGGTCGTCAAAACTGAGCCAATGGCAATGCTAGCTCCCAGAGCGAATAACCCAAAAGGCACGCCGTGTCCTCTAGGCCCAACAGCGCAACCTGACAAACTTAAACAACAAACCGCTACGAGAATCGAACGGGCAGCCATAAACCTTCGCCTTAGCCTGACTTAACGATGTTGTGGTGGCTCTGGCATCTCGCCTTCTGATAACGAGCCACTGCCGTCTGCGTCGAAACGATCGAAATCGTCTAATAGTGGACCTCTCAATTCGTCTTTCGTCAGAAGGTTGTCACTGTTTTTATCTAACTCTTGAAAAGAAGGTGGCTCGCCTGGAGGCGGCTGATTCGCGGCCATACTATGAACAGAAAAAAGCGCAAAAGTGGCAACCGTCATAACGGGAATGAGTAAATTAGAGAATATCGATTTCATATATACTTCCTTCGGTTTTATACTAAACACAACTCAATAATGGAACGAAGAAAGTATATTTTGAAATTTTGTATTCAGTATGGAGAAAGCGCTAATTAGGCGTCAAACTTATAACCAACGCCATATACAGAGCGAATGCAATCAGACGATGGATCAACATCAGTCAACTTTTTTCGTAGGTTTTTGATGTGACTATCAATCGCTCTATCCGTAACCACGCGATGATCTGTATAAATATGATCCATCAACTGATCTCGGCTAAAAATCTTACCTTTGTTTTTAAACAGAAAAGATAAAATCCTGAATTCAGCAGGCGTCAGCGACAAAGCCTTTTGGTGAAAAATAGCCGACATGGAAAGCTCATTAATCACTAAATCCCCTTGTTCTTCCTGAGCTGGCATATCATTACGGCGCAAGATGTTTTTTGCTCTGACAACCACTTCACGAGTACTGTAAGGCTTACAGATGTAATCTTCAACACCAAGTTCAAGACCAATCAATCGATCAATTTCTTCTACTTTTGCCGTTGCCATAATTACAGGAACTCGGCTAAACGTTCGAATATCACGGTAAATATCTAAGCCACCTCGGTTTGGCAGCATCAAATCTAAGATGATTAGATCTGGTGAGTTGTGCTTCACAAAATCCACCACAACTGCGCCATCGTCTAAACTTTTCGCCTCAAAACCAGCGTGTTCAAAATATTCGCAAAGAATGGCTGATAACGTCGGCTCATCTTCGACGACTAGGATAAATTTCTTTTTCTCATTCATGCTTCACTCACTTTCTCTACTCTGATTTCAATTGCTAACCCGCCTAATGCAGAAACTTTTGCTGAAATATGACCGCCATGCATCATGACGATGTTATGACAAATAGATAAGCCTAAACCTGAGCCACCATGTTGTCGGCTACGGGATTTATCGACTCGATACAAACGCTTAAACAGGTTAGGCAAATGCTCTTCTCCGACACCTGGTGAAGAGTCTTCTACACGAATTAAAACCTGCTTAAGCTCTTCAATAATAGAAACCAAAATACGCCCCGGAGCATCTGTGTAGCGCAAACTGTTTTCTAACAGGTTAACAAAAAGCTGTTCTAAAGTTTTCTCGTCGCCTTTTATTAATGCAACTTGATCTGGTTTATCTAATGCTATCTGCAAGTTTTTTTCGTCTACTCTTGGCTCAAACTGGCTGACTATCCTTTGAACCAAAGGCCCGATGTTAATCTTGCTAACTTCTATCTGATACACGCCAGAATCTGTTTTCGATAATACATAAAGATCGTCCACTAAACGCCTTAACCCCATCACTTGATGGTGCATGGAGTCGATTCTTTGTGTGTCCACCTGACGAATACCGTCTTGGATGGCTTCCAACTCGCTACGAAGTACCGCGATGGGCGTCCGCAGCTCATGAGAAATATCCACCAACCATTGCTCCCGGCTTTCTTTTTGTTCTTTCAAACTGCCGATAAGAGACTGAAAGCTGTCCGATAATTCACCAAATTCGTCATTGCTTCGTTGCCCAAAAGAGAAATCGTAATTGCCTTCTAGTAATGCATTCGCGCCTTGCTTTAAGTTTTGCAAAGGCGCAAGAAAATGACGAACCAAAAGCAAAGCAACCAATAAAGACACAAAGCCCGCTAAACCAATAATCCAAAATAAGTTAGTTTGTTGCTGCTCATAAAACTGAGTAACAAGTTCACCTGACAGCAAGCTTCTCTGCTCTAAGACCAACCAGCCAACGGTTTTCGAGTCTACAATTATCGGCACGTCTAAACGCTCAGTTGAATGCTTACCTTGTGCCTTTAATGGAACACCCGTTACCCAGTAGCGTTGAGCATCTTCCAAATGAATGCGATGACTCAAAGGGCTTAGATTTTTTTCCATGGCATTGCCCCTACCAGAGGCCACAGAATACTTTTCACCCGGCACGGGCATACCTTCACTATGAGGCACAAAGCCATTTGGCGGCTCAAAACCCTCTCTTTCTGGTCGTGGAAGGCCGTTATCTGACGGCAGAAAGTCTTCTCGATCTGGCATGCCTCTTTCTTGTCTGGGAGGCAAAGGGCTATTCATATTAGCAAAAAGATCCGCCCACATTTCAGGCCGCTCTCTGAGCATCTTCCAACCTTGTTCGCTGGAATAATATTGAGAAACACCTTCCGTTAACTCAACAACTTGGTTTTCTTCCTGTTTATTGAGGTAAGTTTGAAACCCTGATTTAAAACTATAACTCACCAAAAACGCCATTCCGGTTACCAATAAAACACTGGTAACAAACAGGGAAATAAACAGCTTGGTGACAATTGGAATACGCACAGAAACAGTTTTCTCCCTTATTTTAGACAATATGAAGTTCATCATACTCTTTAAAATAGAGAGCAAATATGTAGATTCAATAAGAAAAATAGAAAGGAAAAAGAAAATTGCTAAAAATCAATACAGAATCAAGAAGGCATGCCTTGCAGCACCCTTCTCAATTCTATATCTAACAGGCGTTTGGCTTATTTCATCTCAAAAACAGCAAAGCCATTTTCATCTAAAGACTGATACGACATCTTGCCGCTTGCCATGTCTCTTGCTTTCGGAGACGTCACAAATTGTACTTTCGCTTTGCCGAAGTCCGTAAACGACCAGTTGTTATCTGCCGCTGGATTGACAGTTTTCTGGCTTAACAAATAATTCGCAACAACATCTCGGTTTTTATCTGGCGCATCAATCACAATGGAATCGCCTGATAAGTTAGGGAAATGGCCGCCTCCAGTGGCACGGTAATTATTCGTCGCTATCAAAAAATCATCTGTCATACTCAAAGCTTTGTCATTGAACATGACACTCTTAATACGATGAGAATTAGGATTCACCAATTTACCATCACCGTCGTAACGTGCTGGCTGAGTCACATCAATACGATATGAAATGCCATCAATGACATCAAAGTTATAAGTCGGGAAAGTCGTATTTACCAGATTCTGAGGCGCACTTGAAGCAGCATCAATTTGATTAAACTGACCAGCTGCAAGCTCTAACCACTCAACAACCTGTTCACCTGTTAATTTTACGACTTTCAAATCGTTTGGATAAATGTACAAATCGCTCACGTTTTTCAGAGCAATATCACCCTTCGGCACATCGGTATAATAATCAGGCCCACCTCGGCCGCCCGCTTTAAAGGGAGCTGCAGCCGATAAAATCGGTAAGCCTTCATAAGATGTCCCACGTACAATGTTCTTCACATACCAAATTTGAGCGTTATTCACGATCTGAATCGATGGGTCGTCTTGAACAAGAGCAAAGAAGCTATTGATATCTGCGGTAGACTCACCCACTTTACGACGCATATACGCCAAAGTACCTTGGTGCTCGGTTTCAACAGCATCATTAATATTTGCATCAGCGTCTACTAAGGCAATGGTTTTACGTCCTTCTCTGCGTGATATAGCGCGCACAAAAGCTTTACCATCTGCCACTTTCCAGCCGTCACTAGAAGGTTCTAACACCAGATCAATCACACCAAGGTGAGAACCCCAAAAGCCAGGCATAGTGGCAGGTTTACCAAACACTGTACCTTTTTCACCATCTACACCATCAAATGCGTCTAATGCTTTATCACCTGGAAAAATACGATGAGAGTGGCCGAACAGAATGGCGTCAATGCCATCTATTTTGGCTAAATGATAAGATGCATTTTCTTCACCTTTCATATACGGCGAATTCATCATGCCACTGTGAGGAATAGCAATCACAACATCTGCGCCTTTGGCTTTCATTTCTGGAACGTATTTATTCGCGGTTTCAATGATATCTTTTGCGATCACTCGGCTGGTTAAGTTGTCTTTATCCCAGGTCATGATTTGCGGTGGCACAAAACCAATGTAACCAATTTTCACCGTTTGCGTTCTACCATCAGAATCAACGAAGGTTTTGTCTTTAATGATGTAAGGCTGAAAGTATGGTTGATCATTAGAAGGGTCGTTATCACCATCATCAACATAGACGTTTGCGTTCACATAAGGGAAATTCGCTCCGCTCAAACTCTTCATCAAGAAGTCTAAACCGTAGTTAAATTCATGGTTACCTATATTACCCACATCATAATTAAGCAAGTTCATCGCTTTAAAAGCCGGATGCGTTTCACCGAAGCGCAGCACCCGTCCTTTTGCCACATAATCGCCCAGAGGTGTACCTTGTAATAAATCACCATTATCAACCAGAACGGAGTTTGTCACTTCAGCACGAGCCGCTTTGATCAGAGTCGCTACACGGGACAAACCAACCCCATCACTTTGCTTATCACCGTAGTAATCATAATCCACCAGATTCATATGAATATCAGTGGTCTCCATGACTCGTAGGTCAATAGTGGCAGCTTGGGCAAGCGATGTAACAAGAAGCGAAGAAGCTAAAACAGACGCCTTCCTAGGAAAAAACAATGTCATGACATTACTCCATAAAGCAAAATAGTTTTTGATGACAGATGCTAACCAAAAAGTCAGCTTTCATAGTAAGACGATTTTACGCAAACTTCATGCCTTTTTTGTGACAAGCCAAATATGAGAAAAAGGTTACTTAGGCTCAACGTTTAAACCAGCGCCAAACAAATAGCACTCTCACTAAAGCCGCTGCAACATAAGTCATTGCACAAGCAATTAAAATTTTCTTCACTTTGGGTAAGTCTTCTTGAGGAATGTAGTTTCCTTCAGCCAAGATAGGTAAGGCTTTATTGAAGCTGGCATCCCATTCTTCTGGCAAGATTACCAACTGAACCACGACAGCTAAAAGACCTGATAAACCAACAACAAGCGCATGCAAAGCAACCGCATAAGGCAAGTGCAATATGACAGAAATCAGTGGCCAACCGATGAGCAGGCCAGCCGTAGTACGTCGAGCAAAATACGCAAAGGGCAAATATCTTGAACTTAAGTGCGAGATTTTCTGCTTTTTCTCATGAGCAATAGCGTGACCTATTTCATGAGTCGCCACAGCAACCGCCGTTAAAGATCGACCACTAAAGACACTCGGACTAAGACGAACCACATGCTGGCCAAAGTCAAAATGATCACGACCTTCCTGTGTTGTCTCAACTTTGACGTCATCCAGCTCAAAGCGTTTTACAAAATGCTGCGCCAGTTCGCCACCGGTTCCAGGTAGATCCGCACGATCTGTTGCATAGCGCTTCAAAGTAAATTTTACCCACGCACTTGGTCCAACCAGTAACAAAAGCGCGATGATAATACCAATAACCCACAACATAAGTTTTGCCTTAACCTGTTTTGAATCAATAAAAGATGACGGTTAACTTTGACCCTTTTCCGTTGCATCACATACACTGTATTAAACATACCAGTATAAGAGCGAGATATGAGAAACCCTTTAGTTGGGCCGATTTTGGCGATTTTGAAAAAAAGCCCAAACGGAATTAGCGAGTTTGACATTCTAAAAGCACTAAAGGATCTCTTACCTGCTTTTAGCCAACTTGCTGATGATAGCAACCTGCAGTTGTTCCGACAGCACTTTCTCATTATGAACGCCTTATACCAACTGCAAACCAGTTTATGGCAAGAAGAAAACCTTGTTCTTGATATTACCGCCACACGCATCACTTTGCTCAACGCTTCCCAAGTAAACCTTTCTGGCAGCACTAATCTCAGTGACAGTGTCGATGCCAAACTAGCGGCTTATTACCTCGATTGGGATGAATACGAAAAAACAGATGCGGATGGCGTGTCTCGCCTACTCAATAGTTTTTTCAAAGGCATTAGCTTGGCCGGAAGTGATAGGGATTCGGCTTTGAAAACCCTAGAGATCGACACAGAAAATCCAACGAAAGCAGACATTAAACAACAGTATCGAAAACTTGCGCAGCAACATCACCCAGATCGAGGTGGTGATCAAGATCGTTTTATCGACTTACGTCAGGCTTATGAATACCTCATGTATTAAAATGTAAAACATGCCCTCTGTATATTGCTTTCCCTTTGATAAATACCCAATATGAACCTGATGCTTTCTTCGCTGTCAGATTAGCTACTCTGTTTGATTTTATACATTTTTTCGATTCGCATCGTCGACTTATTTTCATTTTTTATAATAACGAGCTTTTATGAATGTCACCTCTGTACTACAAATATTTCGCTCTAAACAATCATCTTCCCACTCAAAAAACACACACTACCAGAATCTATTTCGTCCATTTTACATCGTCTTTTTTAGTACCTTTTTAATCAGTTGCAGTGTTTCTGAAATTGATAAATCCAATGACTTCGAAAACAATGGACGCGACATCACAGGACTAAAGCGAGGCACTTTGTATTTACAAGAAAGTCTTCCGCCGGGGCTGCCTTACCCAGATGCTGAGTTCCGATATGGTCTACAACAGCAAATCACTTACCTAAACAGGATTTCTGACAAACAATATGTTCTTGATAACACACAAACTTCAACAGAAGAACTAAGGACTGTTGCCAATGAACTCCAAGATTGGTTAGACAATCCAACAAAACAACCAAAGTTAGCCGCACACCAATTAGCCGGACAAGATGACCGAGGCAATGTTCAAATCACTGGTTATTACGTGCCTATTTTGCCCGTTCGCCATTTACCCGATGAAGAATTTCGTTATCCTTTATATCGAAAGCCAACCCAAAGAGACGAAAATGGCAATTTCCCTTCACGGGAAGAAATCGATTTTGAAAGTGCATTAGCAGGGCAAGGTTTAGAAATTGCCTACACATCAGATCTTGTCGATAATTTCTTTTTGCATGTGCAAGGCTCAGGTGTGGTTGAGTACGAAGATGGAGAGCAGAAGCTCCTTTCTTGGGGCGGTGTAAATGGCCACCCCTATCGCAGTATTGGTAAGGAATTAATAGAGCAAGGAGAAATAGATCGAGCCGACATTTCCGCTCAAAGTATCCGCCAGTGGCTAGCAGGCAACCCAGACCGTATGAGAGACATTCTTTCGTTTAACCCAAGCTATTTATTTTTCAGTGAAGGCCCTCGAAACCCAGTCGGCGCGGCAAATGTGCCACTCACTCCATTGTATTCTGCCGCGGTTGACCCAAGTGTGATTCCACTGGGGTCTATCTTATTAGCCCAAGTTCCTAAACTGGATTCCTATGGAAACCTAATTGGCCATGAATTCCGCCTATTATTGGCTCAAGATAAAGGCGGTGCGATTAAAGGTGCGGGACATATCGATTGGTATCAAGGCATTGGAGAAGAAGCGCATTTCCATGCAGGGCAGCTTAAACACTTCGGCAAGGTTTGGTTATTATTACCGCAAAACTCCTCCACCGCACGCTAATATTAGAAACAGAAATGCCAAGCTTGTATCACCCAAGCTTGGCATTTTTAGAGGCATTAAATCTACCGAATTATGTACTAGAGGTCGCTCAACTTAAAGGATACAGGCAAATTAATACGTAACTCACTTTCCGGCATGCCTTCTTCAAACCTAGGTAAAGGCGTAGACTTTTTGATCATATCCAAAACCGCTTTATCCAAGCGTTTATATCCTGAGCTTTTTAATATTTTTACATCAGAAACTGAACCATCGGCGTGCGCCATGAAAGATAAGGTAACGACACCTTCTTCATTACGTCGTCTAGAGGCTCTTGGATAACGCTTGTTATTTGCCAAGATAGATTTCAGTTTAGAGAAATAGCTGGCTTTCGCCCCTGGATTGCCTCCCGTTGTTACAGTATTTCCGGTACCTGTGGTAACTTTTTGGTTCGCAGCAGAAGGTGGAGCAACAGGTTGTGGAGCTGCTTTTGCTACTGGCTTCTCGACTTTTTTAGGCTCTGGCTCTGGCTCTGGCTCTGGCTCTGGCTCTGGCTCTGGCTCTGGCTCTGGCTCTGGCTCTGGCTCTGGCTCTGGCTCTGGCTCTGGCTC
>NZ_JBDXMW010000010.1:0-126023 GCF_039939215.1 Marinomonas sp. 5E14-1
GACAATACATTTAATAAGATGGAGCGGGAAACGAGGCTCGAACTCGCGACCCCAACCTTGGCAAGGTTGTGCTCTACCACTGAGCTATTCCCGCAACAATAATACTTCTTACACTAAACCTTCTCATTCAGAGAAAAGTAGGTAAACTAACAGCCAACCGTATGAAATGATGGCGTCCCATAGGGGGTTCGAACCCCTGTTACCGCCGTGAAAGGGCGGTGTCCTAGGCCTCTAGACGAATGGGACAACGTAACAATCTTGCTGTGTAAGCGGGTGCGTATATTACTGTTACTCATCATAAAATCAATAGTTTTTTTTATTAATTTAAGCAACTTAGAAGAAAAGTCGCTTTTAAAATCAATTGGATTGGAGCTTGTATGCTGAACAAACAACTTTTTTTAACCTTATCTCTTTCTGCTCTTTTATTGGCTGGGTGCTCCACAACACATTACATAAGCATTAACCCACAACCAGAAATAAATACAAACACCCTTTCTAATGACCGAGTGATCAACGTCTCCACCAGCACAAAATTAGCTACAACTGTTGGCTCTATAAAAACAGGTCTAAATGAACGTGCAGATATATATGCAAACAATGATGTTGCTGCAAGCGTAAAAGAAAGCATCCTTAAAGGCTTACGTGATTTAGGCTTTACTCCAGATCAAGGTGTAACACCTGCTGCTGATTTACAAATCGAAATTACCAAAATGAGCTACACAACAAAAGTGGAAGCGCTAAAAACCATTGCTACTTTAGATTTTGAGCTAAAAGCAACCCTAGCAGCCAAAGGTCAAACTTATAAAGCAAATTATGGCTCTCAAAAGGTCAGAGAATACGGCACCATGCCATATCAACAAGCAATAGAAGACGATATGAATGACCTTGCCAGCCAAACCGTTAGTCGTCTTCTAAGTGATCCGAACATCATTGCCTTACTAAAATAAGCTTCACACCTAAAATGCCTCTTCATGTATTGGACGTGAAGAGGCATTATTGTAACTTACACAGTCACTTCCAACAGACTTAGACTCAGTGAACACAACTTATTCTGCTTAAATTTAATAAGGATTAAATGGTGCAAATTCTTAAATCAAACAAACTTGCCAATATTTGTTACGAAATCCGAGGACCTGTTTTAAAAGAAGCCATGCGAATGGAAGATGAAGGTCAACGTATTTTAAAGCTCAACATTGGCAACCCAGCGCCATTTGGTTTTGAAGCTCCTGATGAAATACTTGTAGATGTCATTCGCAATCTACCAACATCACAAGGTTACTGCGATTCAAAAGGATTATTCTCAGCTAGAAAAGCAGTTATGCAAAAATACCAAGCACTGGGGGTCAAATCTGTCGATGTAAACAATGTCTGGATGGGGAATGGCGTCAGTGAACTTATTGTTATGGCGATGCAAGGTTTACTTAATGATGGCGACGAAATCCTTATCCCTGCTCCTGACTACCCTTTATGGACTGCTGCCGCAACTTTGTCTGGCGGCTATGTGAAACATTACCTGTGTGATGAAGGCGCAGGCTGGCAGCCAGATATCAATGACATTCGTGCAAAGATTTCCAATAAAACCAAAGCTATTGTCATTATCAACCCGAACAACCCTACTGGCGCGGTCTATGAAAAAGAAGTTTTAGAGTCCATTGTTAATTTGGCTGAAGAGCACAACCTACTGATCTTCTCCGATGAAATATATGACAAAATACTTTATGACGGCGCACAGCATATTCCAACAGCTACACTCACCGAAGGTCGAGCACCTTGTGTGACATTTGGTGGATTATCTAAAGTGTATAGGACGGCTGGCTTTCGTTCTGGTTGGATGGCCATCACGGGCGATCTAAGTGGTATCCAAGATTATATTGAGGGCTTAGATATTCTAAGCTCAATGCGACTTTGCGCGAACGTTCCGGCCCAGCATGCCGTGCAAACTGCTCTTGGTGGTTATCAAAGCATTAATGAACTTATCGTTCCTGGTGGCCGCTTCTATGAACAACGTAAAGTAGCATGGGAAGCTCTAGATGCTATTCCTGGTGTCCAGTGCCACAAACCAGAGGGCGCTCTCTACCTGTTTCCTCGGCTTGATCCAAAAGTCTATCAAATACAAAACGACATGGATCTGGTATTACAATTCCTACAGGAAGAAAAAGTACTTATTGTACAAGGCACAGGGTTTAACTGGCCGACACCTGATCACGTACGATTTGTCTTTCTTCCTCATACTGAAGAATTAGTTCCCGCCATGGAGCGCTTTGATGCATTTTTAGGCAGATTAAGGAAGCGTTAAACCTAGCGCTCTCACCTCTTGAAATAATCCAATAAAGCCCTACTATGCTCCTTAACAGTTTATTAAGGAGCATAGCTATGCGCATCATTCTGTTTTTACTGACAAACTTAGCCATCATGGTGGTGGCAGGCATTGTATTAAGTCTTTTAGGTATTAACGGCTATATGACCAGCAACGGTCTAGACTTCACGTCTTTATTGATTTTTTGCGGTGTATTTGGTTTTGCTGGGAGCTTTGTTTCTCTTCTTATTTCTAAGTTTATGGCAAAAAAAGGCTCTGGCGCTGTGGTTATCGAACAGCCACGAAACCATAAAGAGGTTTGGCTGCTTGATACGGTGAAAGAACTTTCAGACAAAGTAAACATTAAAATGCCTGAAGTCGCTATTTTTCCTTCCCATGACGCAAATGCTTTTGCGACAGGCTGGAATAAAAACGCAGCACTTGTGGCGGTTTCTAGCGGTATGATGGATCGTTTCTCACCAGATGAGATTAAAGCTGTTCTTGGTCACGAGATTGGTCACGTAGCAAACGGCGACATGATTACCTTGTCCTTAATCCAAGGTGTGGTAAACACTTTTGTTATGTTTTTTGCTCGTATAGCAGCTTATGCGGTAGATCAATTTCTACGTAAAGACGACAATGAAGGCTCTGTAGGCTGGGGGTATTATATTGCCACGTTTGTTTTCGAGATCGTCTTCGGCATTCTTGCCTCAATGATTGTCATGTGGTTTTCTCGTTACCGTGAATTTAGGGCAGATGAAGCCGGAGCAAGACTGGCAGGCAAAGGCGCAATGATTGCGGCCTTAGCGCGTCTACAACAAGAGCATGAACAAACACACATGCCAGACTCAATGCTAGCTTTTGGTATCCGTCGTGGCAAAGCACCAACATTAGGTGAGCTATTTTCTAGCCACCCACCAATTGAAGATAGAATCAAAGCTCTACAAGCTTTGTAATAGATTCACTATAAAAAAACAAAAAACGCCAATATTAGCAGTGATATTGGCGTTTTTTTGTTTAAAGGAGTTATAGGCGATTAGAGCTACTTGGTTTTGCTTCGGATGTTTTCCAAAATATATGCCGTTAAAGGAATACCAGCTTCTTTCCCTATATCTAAGAAACGAATGCCATACACATAAAAGTATTCCACTCCCATGCGTGCCAAGAAATCATTATCAACCATACTAGCTTGAACTTGTTCAAGCATCTGTATTTCTTGAGAACGTATTTCACACTCAACCTTCAAAATATGACTGTAAGGGCCAACCTTCATATTGCACGCCAAGCTCATAGTTTGGTTAACCGCACCAAAATCTTCTTTAGAAACTAATTTTGCCCCACCAAGACTTAAATCTACAAGAATGGCGGATGATGCTTCTTTTATGGAGGTTTTTGCTTTATTTGGTTCTACGTTGGAGATAAGGCGCGTTTCAACCCTTGCCGTCTGGCGAACTTCGGAAGTTTCAACATAACTTGGGTAAGCCACATGAATATGAGCAGCAGGCTCAAGATAACTTTTTGCGATTTTACTAGCAAAAGCACAAACATGGGTGCTTAGCATTAGCCTGATATTCACTATCTGACTCTCTCGGACGAGAATGTTTTTGCCATTTGTTCTAGGGCAAGACAATATCAATGAGCTTCCAGGGATGTTGCCAAGAACTTTTACCGTATAGCGCCCAGGTGGTGATATGAACTCTATTTGTACATTTGTCCCTATTGGTACCTCTAGCTCACCTAGATCAACCTGCATTACTCCAGCCATGCACCTACCTTAAATTCTTTATTAATTGTTAATTACAAAACCGGCCGAACCCAAAAGGCTGAGTACATCATTGCTGTCATGCTTAACAGAACAAGTATTGAACTCGTCTCTTTCTACATAACACTTTCGCAACCAATCAAATACGTCTTTTTCTTTCGCTTCTCTGTATTTAAAGCGCAATCTAGCATCGTCTCTCGCCACATCATATACAGCGTGCATGCTGCGAGCCAACACCTCTTCATCTATATAACCTGTAGCTATTTCAAGGGAAGCACACAAACCCGAACTAATAGCATCAATCTCATTGATATCAGTGACTACACCTAAATGCTCGCATAAAGCTTTATACACCATCCAAGAGCCTTTCTCACGGCCTTGTTTACTGTAGCCAGCAATATGTGGTGTCGCAATATCAACAAGAGACACAAGCTTTTGATTAATATTGGGCTCATCTTGCCATACATCTAGTATTAGATTTAAGTCGCCACCCAAACGCCCATGAAGCTTGAATAAAGCAGATTCGTCAATCACACCGCCTCGTCCCGCAGAAATAATGGTTACGCCTGCATTTAGAGAATTTAGCTCTGCTTCGCCCAACATGCCTTGAGTTGGATGGGAGCCACTTTTTGTAAGCGGCGCATGTAAAGAAACAACATCACAAGCTAATACACCTTTTAAAGAAGTAAAATTAATATCGCTATCTTTCTCTTCTTTAAATGGATCATAAACGCATACTTGGCAGCCCATGGCTGCGAATCGGCTATAAACTTTTTTGCCTACATTGCCATAACCAATGACACCGATTTTCTTACCCAACCAATTAAGCTTTTTCGACAAGTGCAAATAACCTAAACTACTAAAAACATAATCCGCAACCGCTTCCGCATTACACCCCGGAGCATTACTGAAGGCAATCCCTGCTTCTTGCAAGTAATCCAAGTCGATATGGTCAACACCAATGGTGGCACTCCCTACAAACCGCACTCGACTGCCTTCCAGCAGATTTTTAGTGACCTTGGTAACAGACCGTACTAACAATACATCAACATCTTTAACTTGCTCACGAGTTAATGTACGACCATTAACCAATTCAACATCACCTAAGCGCGAAAATAAAAGCGCAGCATTAGGCATGTTCTCATCTACAATAATATTCATATTGTTGTTTTAAAAACTCATCAAAAATCGCATCAGGATAACGCTGAGACAATAAATACATTGAAAATGAGCGAGCTCGCTGCGGTAAGCTAGAAGTCAAATAACGCTCAACCTGCGCCATAACAGCATACTCAAAATGCTGTGCGTCATAATCTGGCAAAGATAAGTTATCAACACTGACTCTAAAATGCAGCCCTAAAATCCAATGAAAAATACACTCAATGGCCTGAGGTTTCACTTCTACACTTTCAAACTCTTTTTGAGACAAAAGATCCCGAGTATCCGGATTGTACCAATATCCGTAATCCTCTAACAGCCTTCTCTCGTGGCCAGCAATGCACCAATGACTTATTTCATGCAAAGCACTGGAAACATAATCGTTACGAAAATAAATAACAGCGGGAACATTGGATTTTGCTGGAACATAAAGTGGCTCATCCGCCCCACCAACAAGACATGTATTAAAACTTGAAAGGAAATAGGCATCAAAGGCCTCTACAAGCTGTTTTGCACTTGCCAATGAAAGACTCCAAAAGGAGATGATTATCACATAAGAAATAAAAATACGCTATGTGAAGAAAGCTTACATAACGTATTTTTATGATTTAGATTTAAATGCAAGAAGAAGCAAACTTCCTACACTTAAAAACGGAAGAATGTTAACCGCGGAAGTATCTTGATGGAACAAAAGGCATAGGTACTTGCTTCAAAGGAATTCTTTTACCACGCACACTGGCAAACAAAGGTTTCTCATTGCTTAGACTTTCAGTAGACACTGAAGCCATTACGATTGGCTGGGATAAGGTTGGTGAAAAACCACCGCTTGTTACAACTCCCTGTACTTCGCCCTCTGAATCGATAATTTCGACACCTTCACGAACAGGCGCTCGACCTTCCACCAAATAACCGACACGCTTCTTCTTAGGCTTGTCAGTAAATTGCGGCAAAATAACATCGGCGCCAGGAAAACCACCTGCACGCTCACCACCTAAACGACGAACTTTTTGAATTGCCCAAGTAAGCGACGCTTCGATCGGCGTCGTATTGGTATCAATATCGTGGCCATACAAACACAAACCCGCTTCAAGTCTTAATGAGTCACGAGCACCAAGACCAATCCACTCAACTTCTTCAAAAGCGAGTAAAGCCTTAGCAAAATCATTTGCTTTATCATTAGGAACAGACACTTCATAACCGTCTTCACCTGTGTAGCCAGAACAGCTCACCCAAATTTCAACACCTTGCCAATCAAACTTAAGGCTTTGCATGAATATCATTGTGGCGGCATCAGGAATGAGGCGAGAAAAAGCATCGCGGGCTTTTGGCCCCTGAATTGCCAACAATGCTCTGTCTTCAATTACTTCAATATCGCATTCACCTAAAGACGATTTTAAATAGCTAATGTCTTGTTCTTTGCAAGCAGCGTTCACCACCATAAAAACATCATCACCCCAGTTAGCAAACATAAGGTCATCGGTTATGCCCCCCTCCGCAGTTGTGAACATACCGTAGCGTTGCATACCAACAGGCAAATCTAAAACATCAACGGGCAAAATCTGCTCAAGTGCAGTTTTAACGTTTTCACTCTTTAAAATTACTTGTCCCATGTGAGACACGTCAAATAGACCAGCATTTTCACGAACCCATAAATGTTCTTTCATTACGCCCAAAGGATACTGAACAGGCATTTCATAACCAGCGAATTCAACCATTCTTGCACCAGAATCAAGGTGCTGATCATACAAGGCAGTACGTTTCATAGAAAAAACCTTAAATTAAATATTGATAGTGTTTGTTTCCGATTGGAAACAGAGTATCTAAAAACAAACTAACATAACAAGTATCCGAGCCCAGTTTAATAAAGAAAACAATAAAAATACGGCAAAACGCAAGAAAAACTGATCGAATGGTTAAGTATTTTCATTGAAAAACTTAGCAATTCGATACGAAGCGCTGTTTCCAATTGGAAACTTTTTTATTATGATAACCACAAAATGACGCAAACCAGACAATGACTGACGCTCGTGGAAAGATGATCTTTTTTCATCGCCTTAGACTGCCATAGTGTTATTATATGCACGACTCATTGTCTTTTGGGCATACATGTTTATTTAAGAGGAATTTTCCATGGCCAACACCGAAGCCTTTTTCAGTCAAACCCTAGCTGAACGAGATCCAGAGCTTTTCGCGACAATTGTTGAAGAGCAAGAACGTCAAGAAACTGGTATTGAATTAATCGCATCTGAAAACATTACCTCTAAAGCGGTTTTAGAAGCGCAAGGTTCTGTACTTACTAATAAGTACGCTGAAGGCTACCCAAACCGTCGTTACTACGGTGGTTGTGAAGCAGTTGATGTAACTGAGCAGCTTGCTATCGATCGTGCTAAGCAGCTTTTTAACTGTGAATTTGCGAACGTTCAACCACACTCTGGCGCTCAAGCAAATGGTGCCGTTATGCTTGCATTGCTTCAGCCAGGTGACACTATCCTTGGTATGTCTTTAGATGCCGGTGGTCACTTAACTCACGGTGCGCCACCAGCACAATCGGGTAAATGGTTCAACGCAGTACAATACCAAGTAAACCCAGAAACACTATTGATCGATTACGATGCCATTGAGGCACAAGCACTAGAGTGCAAGCCAAAAATGATCATCGCTGGTGGTTCTGCTATTCCTCGTGTTATCGATTTCAAACGTTTCCGTGAAATCGCTGACAAAGTTGGTGCTTACCTTTTTGTTGATATGGCTCACATCGCCGGTCTTGTTGCCACTGGTGCGCATCCGTCTCCTTTACCATACGCACACATTGTTACAACAACGACACACAAAACATTGCGCGGCCCTCGTGGCGGTATGATTCTTTCCAACGATCTAGATCTTGGTAAGAAAATTAACTCTGCGGTTTTCCCAGGCTACCAAGGCGGCCCGTTGATGCACGTTATCGCTGGTAAAGCCGTGGCTTTCAGTGAAGCGCTTAAACCTGAGTTCAAAGTTTACATTGACCAAGTTGTTGCTAATGCAAAAGCTTTGGCTGCTGTTATGATCGAACGTGGCTGCGACATCGTTACTGGCGGAACAGACAACCATTTGATGTTGGTTGACCTACGTCCAAAAGGTTTGAAAGGTAACGTAGTGGATAAAGCACTAGAACGTGCTGGTATCACTTGTAACAAAAACGGCATCCCGTTTGATACTGAAAAACCAATGATCACATCTGGTATTCGCATCGGTACACCTGCTGCAACTTCTCGTGGCTTTGGTGTTGAAGAATTCGAGAAAGTAGGTCATCTAATCAGTGATGTTCTAGATGGTTTAGTTGCTATGCCAGACGGCAACCCTGAAGTTGAAGCTCGCGTACTTGCAGAAGTAAAAGAGCTTTGCGCACGCTTCCCACTTTACCGCTAAAATTGCATAGCCAAGAGTTTTCACTCTTGGCTATTTTTTATAAGAGGCAGGAATCTAATGAGCACTATCCCAGAAAACCTAAAATACGCTGACTCTCATGAATGGGTATTAGACAACGGTGACGGCACAGTAACAATTGGCATCACTGATCATGCACAAGACTTACTTGGCGACGTAGTTTATGTTGAGCTACCAGAAGTTGGTGCAGAAGTAACAGTAAAAGAACAATTTTCTCTTGTTGAATCCGTTAAAGCCGCTTCTGATATTTACGCACCAGTAAATGGTGAAATAATTGAAGTAAATGAAGCGCTTGATGATGCTCCTGAGCTAATCAACGAATCTCCTTTTGAAGGAGCATGGATTGCCAAAGTTAAGCTGAGCGATAGCGCTGATCTTGACAAATTGCTTGACGCAACAGGCTACACCGACTCAATCGAATAGTATCTCTGTATGCTCTTTTGACCTTTTCGTAAAAGAGCATACCTTCCCCGTTTTTTATATAGCTTCTTAAATAGGTAAAACTATGACTTCGTGCATTCGCGATTTGTTAAACAACGACGAATTTATGGCTCGACATATTGGCCCAGGCGCTGCAGAGCAAGAAAAAATGCTCGCCACCATAGGACGCAGTTCACTTTCTGAATTAATAGACAAAACTGTCCCTCAAGCCATTCGTCAAGCAAATCTAGATTTATCTGCAGAACCCGTTAGTGAAAGCGATGCTCTTATTCAGCTGAAAGCTATTGCTGAAAAAAACAAGGTTGCACGTTCATTTATCGGTATGGGCTATCACGATACGCACGTCCCTTCTCCTATTTTAAGAAACCTATTAGAAAACCCAGGTTGGTACACGGCTTACACTCCTTACCAACCAGAAATTTCTCAAGGCCGATTGGAAGCACTATTGAACTTCCAACAAGTTGTCATTGATCTCACTGGCATGGAAATCTCCAACGCATCTTTGTTGGACGAAGCTACTGCGGCAGCAGAAGCCATGACATTAATGAAACGCTCAAACCGTAAAAAGAATGATTCCCTGTTTGTTGCGGACCATTGCTTACCACAAACAATCGATGTCATTAAAACACGAGCAGAATTACTCAACCTTGAAGTGATTGTGGATGACATCGTCAACTTTGCTAACCACGATGTATTTGGTGCTATTTTCCAATATCCAGGTATCGACGGCGCAGTAACGGATTTATCCTCTGTGATTGCCGAGGCTCACGAACAAGGCGCATTAGTCAGTATCGCGGTTGACCTTTTGTCACTTGTTCTACTTAAGTCACCAGGCGACATGGGTGCAGACATCGTATTCGGTAGCGCACAACGCTTTGGTGTTCCAATGGGGTTTGGTGGCCCACACGCCGCTTTCCTAGCAACAAAAGATGCATTTAAACGTTCTATGCCAGGTCGAGTTATTGGTGTCTCTAAAGACAGCCACGGCAAACCAGCATTACGTATGGCGATGCAAACACGCGAACAACATATTCGTCGTGAAAAAGCCACATCGAACATTTGTACCGCTCAAGCCTTACTGGCCATGATGGCGGGTTTCTATGCGGTTTATCATGGTCCAGCTGGCCTGAAAAAAATTGCAAGTCGCGTTGCCGCTCTAACAGATTGTTTTGCTAAAGCCATTCAGAAACAAGGATTAACAACCAATGCTAGTTACTTCGATACGGTTATTGTTAACACAGGAAGCCAAACAGATAGCATTATCGCCAAAGGCGAAGCCAAGTTGATGAACTTCTATAAAGTGTCTGATGCGCAAATCTCTGTCTCTTTGAATGAAACAATTACGCCAAGTGATCTCATCGATTTAGTAGAATGTTTTGGCGCAACACTGACACTAGAAGACGTAATTGGCTCTGATGCTTCTTACGGCTTTGACACTTCTCTATTTCGCCAAGACGACATTTTGACGCACCCTGTGTTCAACAGCCATCACAGCGAAACAGAATTGATGCGTTACATGCATCAATTAGAAGTGAAAGACATCGCATTAAACCAGAGTATGATTCCACTTGGCTCTTGTACAATGAAGCTAAACGCAGCATCAGAAATGATTCCTGTCACTTGGGCAGAATTTGGCCGAATCCACCCTTTCGCACCAGACAACCAAGTTAATGGCTACCACTCTCTACTTGAAGAACTCATCGACATGCTGGCAAAAGCAACTGGCTATGACACTATTTCACTGCAGCCAAACTCAGGCGCACAAGGTGAATACGCAGGTCTAATAGCGATTGATAAATACCACAAATCTCGCGGCGACAATGAGCGAAATATCTGTTTGATCCCTAGCTCTGCTCACGGAACAAATCCAGCGTCCGCAGCACTAGCCGGTATGAAAGTCGTTATCGTGAAATGCGATGAAAATGGCAACATTGATTTAGTTGATTTGGCTGAAAAAGCAGAAAAGCACGCAGCACAACTTAGCTGCATCATGGCAACTTATCCTTCAACGCACGGGGTTTTTGAAGAGCACATTCGCGAAGTGTGTGACATCGTTCATAAATTTGGCGGACAAGTGTACATCGATGGCGCCAACCTAAATGCACTAGTAGGCGTTGCGCCTCCAGGCGCATTTGGTGGAGACGTTTCTCACCTTAACTTGCATAAAACATTCTGTATTCCTCATGGTGGCGGTGGTCCTGGCATGGGCCCAATTGGTGTTAAATCTCATCTTGCACCTTTCTTACCGGGTCATGCAGTTACACCTGTTATGGGAATGGAAGAACAACATGGCGCCGTTTCCGCTGCGCCTTACGGTAGCGCAAGCATTCTTGTGATCACTTGGATGTACATCAAAATGATGGGCGACAAAGGTTTGCGTGATGCAACCTACAACGCCATTTTGAACGCAAATTACATTGCTAAACGCCTTGGCGAACATTACCCAGTACTTTATACAGGTAAAAACGACACAGTGGCTCACGAATGTATTATCGACATTCGTCCACTAAAAGCAGAATCTGGCATCAGTGAAGAAGACATCGCTAAGCGCTTAATGGACTTTGGTTTCCATGCGCCTACAATGTCATTTCCGGTGGCAGGCACTTTGATGATAGAGCCAACAGAATCAGAGAATTTAGAAGAACTAGACAGATTCTGTGATGCCATGATTCAAATTCGCCAAGAGATCAGCAAAGTTCAAGCTGGCGAATGGACACTAGAAGACAACCCATTAGTGAATGCACCGCATACAGCTGATAGCTTACTTTCTGCTGAATGGGGTCATACCTACACACGCCAAGAAGCGGCCTATCCATTACCTTGGATAAAAGCTCGTAAATATTGGCCTCCTGTAGGACGCATTGACAACGTCTATGGCGATCGCAACTTATTCTGCGAATGCCCACCGATAGATAGCTACGAAGATTAATACATCGTAAGTTGACAAAAAAACGAGCCTAATGGCTCGTTTTTTTACTTTCCAGAGCAGAGTCAAATAAGAAACTACTCTAAATCTCAACTTTTAATATGCTTCACAAAGCTCTATTAAATAGCCTTATTTTTCACCTTCGTTAACAACAATTACTTTACGATGAGGGAATGGAATTTCGATATTATTTTCATCTAATGCTTTCTTAATCTGCTCTGGCACGGAATAAAGGATACTGAAGTAATGCTCACCTTGACAGAATGGGCGCACTAGAAAATCAACAGAGCTATCATTAAGTGTTTCGACTTCCACAAATGGCGCAGGGTCTTTAAGTATATGTGGGTGATTATTCAAAACATCCATAATAACTTTTCGAGCCGCATCTGTATTTTCTGCATAAGCCACACCAAAGTGCATATCCACACCACGAATAGGATGATGAGAATGATTGATTATTTGTGAGCCCCAAATTTGACTGTTTGGCACAATAATTTGCTGATTATCAAATGTTTGTAAAATCGTTGTGAATAGATCTATTTCCGTAACATTACCAAAGCGACCAGCAGCTTCAATAAAATCCCCTGCTTTATAAGGTCGGAAAATCAGTAGCATAACCCCTGCAGCCAAATTAGACATAGCACCCTGTAAAGCTAAGCCAATAGCTAAACTAGCCGCACCTAATAAAGCAACGATAGAAGCAGTTTGAACACCAAAACGATTCAACACCGCAATAATAACAAACGCCATTACGATATAACGGGCAACACTACCAAGGAAACGGAAAAGAGTATCGTCTAACTTATCGTACTTTTTACTGATCTTAATAATGGCCGATTTGACCTTATTAGAAATCCATAAACCAATTAACAAAATCAAAATAGCAAGTAAGATATTCGTAGCTAAAGCGATAACGTCTGGTAAATATTGATTGATATCTACTTGGTTGAAAATGTCCTGCATAATGCATCCTTATATATGAGTGAGTAGCCAATAAAGGCTATGATTTTTAAAAGGTAGGTAACCTTATAGTAAATCTATCATAAGGATTGTAATAAATTGATATTGAGCAGAAACATTAACAGTATTGAATAAAGCTTTTGTTACAAACTGAAAAAACATTAAACAGCCATGAAAGCTCTTTTGTATATTGTATTCACCTTGCTGAAATCTGCTTTTCAGAAAGAAAGCGTAAGTGAGAAAAGGATAAAGTTGAGCCATTACGCATGGAAAAGGTAATCAACTTATCTCACGAACCAATGCACCGCCGAGAGCGTAAAAGAAATCACGAAAAGCCTGATTGATTACAGCTCTCTGCTCCCCTTGTGGGTACAGGCCAGCTTTGGCCTCTTTGGAAGTCTTACTACCGTTCACAAGAAAACGGCTATTTGGACATTCATCCTCAACAAAGGCCTCGAAAGCTCGAGCGCAAAGTTCTTCTGGCTTGGCGTAATAAAGAATATTTAGATCCTCATCAGTTTGCTGTGAAGCACGAAACAGATCACTAGGCTCGTCACCATCAGGGGTTAGCACAATGGCTTTAAAGCACTCGGTTAATAACGCAGAAAGTGGGTGCAGTCTATTTATTGGTTGATCCAGTTGGTTGAGCCACAAATAGGAGGCAAAACCACTAGAAGGGATATGGGGGTAAATTTTATCGCCCATATAATGATCGAAGGCATGAAACCATTCGTGTGCCAAGCTCCCTGCTCCGGCATTTTTTGCCAAGGCAAGTTGTCGAGTCGCTGGCATATAATGAGCTGCTACACCTCTCTGACCACCTTTTCCAAACTGAAGCCCAAGTGTGCCTCGTAGAGAAATAAGATGTTCAGGGCCTTGCAAAGCATCCATTAAGTCGTGCAAAGCTTGGTGGAAATTGACCGCCGCACGATCCCTTTCTTTAGGTGTCACCCAACGGCCCATTTCTATGCCACGAAAATCAAACTGGCGACGAATAGCAACAAAATTAAATCGATCTTGCGTCATTGGGCGAAGCTTTATCTACATTGAAATGAAAACACAATGATATAACGAAACGCCCAGACACTCCTGCTTTTATTAAGAACCTCGTATATCAAGTGAACACAAATTCTTACCAATATCCCAAAACCTTCCACCACAATCCGCCGACAACACCCCAAACAAGTAAGTTAACGACACTCATGATAAACCCCATTGTCCACCAGTTTTCCATGGACACATAACCTGAACCAAATACGATCGGCGACGTTCCTGTGGCGTAATGAGTGAGAGACATCATTAAGGAAGAAGCACCGGCTAACAGCAACCCTAAATACAAAGGTGGCGTGCCAAGAGCCAAGCCAGCAGCATAAAAAGCAGCAAACATCGCGGTAATGTGAGCCGTTGTACTGGCAAAAAAGTAATGAGCGTAAAAATACACGGCCACTAAAATCACCACAGACACGCCCCAATCAAAACCTAACTCCGCAATATTGTTTTCCACAACAGACGAAAACCAACCAACTAATCCGAGTTTATTCAGAAAAGTTGCCATCATCACCAAAGCAGAGAACCAAACCACAGTATCCCAAGCGGATTTTTCCTTGAGAACATCATCCCAATTCAAAACGCCTGTTATAAGTAAAATTGACAACCCTAAAAATGCCACAGCAGTCGTGTTCACCGCGTAATCAGAACCAAACAGCATAGCGGGCACGCCAGCCCAAAGAATCAGTAACAATGAGAACACACCAATCATGACTTTTTCGCCGTAAGACATAGGCCCCATTTCGGCCAGTTTAGATGAGGCGTAATCTTTTGCATCTGGTGTACTTTTAATTTGCGGTGGGTAAATCACATATACGACCAAAGGCACTAAAGCGATACAAACCAAACCGGGTAATAAAGCGGCCAACGCCCATGTTCCCCAAGTGATGCTTATGTTTGCGCCTGTGGCATCGGCAATCAACTTTACCACCAAAGGATTTGGAGCTGTGGCCGTAATAAACATAGCGGAAGTAATTGGGTTGATGTGATAACTCACCAATGCGAGATAGTGCCCAATTTTTCGAGATGTTCCTTCCTCTGGAGAAGAACCAAAACTTGTGGCAATGGATTTCATAATGGGGTGAATAATACCGCCACCGCGTGCCGTATTGCTCGGTGTCACTGGCGCAATAACTAATTCAGATAAAGCCAGTGCATAGCCAATCCCTATGGTTTTCTTACCAAACAAGGTAATGAAGTAATAGCCGACTCGGTTTCCCAAGCCTGTTTTAACTAAACCTCTAGAGATAATGATGGCAACACCAATCAACCAAATAAGAGAATTGGAAAAACCACTTAAAGCATCTTTTATCGCTCCAGATGGGTTGTCATTGGTTACGCCAGTGAATGCAACAAGCGTTATGGCTAAAATGGCAATAGCACCAATCGGCATGGCCTTACCAATAATGGCGACGACCGTTCCGACAAACAGAGCCAATAAATGCCAAGCATTTATCGTCACACCATCAGGAACAGGCACAGCAAACCAAATGAATAAGGCTGTAACAATAGAAATGAGACCAGGAACGAGACGAATATCTGAGGTTTTCATAGCAAATCCTTCTAATACCTACTTTAAAGGCGCTCCAAATAAACTAGAAGCAATACTTATAGTACGTGATCCGGAAATAACAAAAGATGACCCACATCATAAAAAATCGTGGCATTTTGTTCACTGATACTTTAGAAACTACCCTCCTATAAAAAAGACCGGCAAAGCCGGTCTTTTAGGTCTTAAAGAATAACTTTAATTGTATTTAAGAAAAGGCGGAAACTAATTGATTATTCATTAAATCTTGCCACTCTTTATCGAGCGGTGCTTCGAATAACATACGCTCGCCATTTAGCATTATATCTAAGCGAGTCGCGTGCAAGCAAAGACGCTTGAAGCCAATGGCTTTGGTTTCCTTCAACGACTCCGTTGGTGAATATTTGTCATCACCCACGATTGGGTAACCCGCATGCAATGTATGAACTCGGATTTGATGCGTACGCCCTGTCACTGGCTCACACTCCACCAAACTGTAACCTTCAAACTGACGCACTAATTTAAATTGCGTCAAACTCTCTTTACCATCAGTGTGAACTTTCACAATACGCTCGCCAGATTTTAGCTCGTTCTTTAGTAGTGGCGCGTTCACCTGAAGTTTACGTTTGGGCCAGCAGCCATATACCAAAGCGAGATATGTTTTTTGTACGCCTTCTTTTTCTCGCAAAGCAGTATGCAGCTCTTTTAACACTGCGCGCTTTTTAGCAATCATAATAAGGCCAGATGTATCACGGTCTAACCGATGAACAAGCTCAATGAATTTTTCTAAAGGTCGCATCTGTCGGATAACTTCCACAAGTCCAAAGCTCAAACCGCTTCCACCATGGACCGCCAAACCAGAAGGCTTGTTCACAACAATCAACCCTTTGTCTTCGTAAACAATACGAGATTCAATATCGTTTTTTAGGCGGTCAGGTAAAGTTGGTTTTTCTGATTCTGGCGCTATAACAATCGGTGCGATACGAACGATATCTTCATTTTGAAGGCGGTAATCTGGCTTAGTTCGCTTTTTATTAACCCGAATTTCACCTTTTCTAAGCAAGTTATAGATTTTACCTTTCGGCACACCTCTCAAGAAAGTCACCAAAAAATTATCAATTCGTTGGCCCTCATTATTCTCGTCAATTGTGACGTAGCGAACTGCGGGACGCTCTGCTAAATTCTGTTCTGAGTCCGACATAATCAAAGATTGGTTTCCTTTATAATTGAAGCACTTAGTTTTTACTGCTATATTCACATTCGCAAAGGGTAAGAGGTAACAAAACACCTCGAAGATAAGATGCAAGAATTGAATGAACATTGCCAAAGCGACACTTTGGCCCCTATCTTACCTCTGTAACAGTTAATCTTAAATAATAAACCGCATGATTCGGAAAAATCCGCTTCAGTGGAAGGAATTCTCATTATATTGCTCGACCGCGCGTTCGCGTTGTTTCATAAAAGCAAAGAAACGAGACCGGTTAAAAGAGACTATTTAGTATTCATCAAGGCAGCGAACCGCACAAAGCGTTTAATCCAAAAAAATAAACGAATCGCGTACTACTCTTGCCAGAAACGACTGAATGACTTGCTCTAAAGCTGAGTCAGATTGATTAATGGTTACCTATCGCTGCAGTGACTCTTTTCGTATCAGCGCTAACAGAGCTCACACATACAATGATTAGAATGTTAATAAATGCAACTCAACAAGAAGAGTTGCGCGTCGCCCTTGTAGACGGTCAACGTCTATACGATCTAGATATCGAATCCGGTTCTCGCGAACAAAAGAAATCCAACATTTATAAAGGCCGAATTACTCGTATTGAACCGAGTCTTGAAGCCGCATTTGTTGATTTTGGTGCAGAACGTCATGGTTTCCTTCCTTTAAAAGAAATCTCCAAAACTTACTTCTCCAAAAAATCTAACCATGAAGGCCGAGTTAACATCAAAGATGTGTTAAGCGAAGGTCAAGAAGTCATCGTACAGGTAGATAAAGAAGAGCGTGGTAACAAAGGTGCAGCACTAACTACTTTCGTTAGCCTAGCAGGGCGCTACTTAGTTTTGATGCCAAATAATCCTCGTGCTGGTGGTATTTCTCGCCGCATCGATGGTGATGATAGATCTCATCTAAAAGAAGCAATGTCCGGCCTTAACACACCAGAAAATGGTGGTTTAATTGTACGTACCGCTGGCGTTGGCCGCTCTACTGAAGAGCTACAGTGGGATTTGGATTACCTTGATACGCTTTGGAATTCCATCACCAAAGCGGCTTCAGAAAAGCCTGCACCATTTTTGATTTATCAAGAAAGTAACATTGTTATCCGTGCGATCCGCGATTACTTGCGCGAAGACATTGGTGAAGTGTTGATTGATGAAAAAGACGCTTATCAAGATGCGATTAACTTTGTTATGCAGGTTATGCCGCATTTCAAATCTCGCATCAAGATGTACACAGACACCACACCTCTTTTCAATCGTTTCCAAATTGAAAGTCAAATTGAAACAGCATTCCAACGTGAAGTACGTTTGCCTTCAGGTGGCTCAATCGTTATTGACCCAACAGAAGCTTTAGTTTCCATCGACATCAACTCTGCCCGCGCCACCAAAGGCGGAGATATTGAAGAAACCGCATTACAAACAAACCTAGAAGCAGCAGACGAAATTGCTCGTCAACTACGCTTACGAGACATTGGTGGCTTGGTCGTCATTGATTTCATCGACATGACACCTGTGCGCAACCAAAAAGAAGTCGAAAATCGCATGAAAAATGCGCTTGAAGCCGACAGGGCTCGCGTTCAAATTGGTCGCATTTCTCGCTTTGGACTTCTTGAGATGTCACGACAACGCCTTCGTCCATCATTAGGAGAAACAAGCGGTATCGTTTGTCCTCGCTGTAATGGCCAAGGTTTCATCCGTGACGTTGAATCTCTAGCCTTGTCAGTACTTCGCTTAATTGAAGAAGAATGCTCGAAAGAGCGCACGTCTCAAATTCGTGCAGTCTTGCCTGTTTCCGTTGCCACTTTCTTGCTAAACGAGAAACGTACTAACATCGCAAAAATCGAAAAGCGTAACAGTGTTCATATTATTCTTGTGCCAAATCCACACATGGAAACACCGCACTTTGAAGTTGAACGTATTCGTGACGATAGCACGGTTATTTCTCAGAACGATAACAGCTATACTTTGGTTGAAACACCTGAACAACCACCGTATGAGCCTCGTCAAACAAGTGAAAACGTGCGCCCACAAGCAGCAGTAACAAGTATTGCACCGAAGTCACCAGCTCCGGCGCATACAGAAACATCTGCAGCGACGCAAAGTAGTGCCCCTAAAGCGAAAAAACCAGGTCTTGTCGCTCGTATCTTGACAGCTTTGTTCGGGGATTCTTCTAGCAAGCAATCACCTAAACAGAAGAGTAAAACAAGCTCTCCAAAATCAAATACGACAACATTCTCATCACAAAACGATCGCACATCAAGCAAAACGACTGGCAATCGCAGTAACCGCAACAAGCGCAATGTAAAGCATCAAAATTCTGATCGTGACAATACAACAGAAAAGAGCCAAAGCCGCTCTACTCGCCAATCTCGCAGAGAACAAGCAGAAGCTGCCACGAAAGGAAACAACCGTCGAAATAACCGTAACAACAAGCAAGACAACTTAGATTCTAAGGTTGAAAAGCAAGAGTCAGCGGTTAAGACTCCTCGCCAGCCGCCTAAGGCGAAAGAAGTTCCTGAAGTAAAAGAGCGAAAACGTGACCGTAATGATAACCGCCGTCGCAGTGGCAAGTTAAAAGATGAAGCTTTAGAAGCAGCAAAACTACAAGAGCAAGAAGATGCCGCTCTAGTGGAAGCCGCTACAAACACATTAACAGAAAACAATGAAAGTACTGATGAACCACAACGTCGCTCTCGTCGCTCTCGTCGCTCTCGTCGCCCACAAAAAGACGAAGCAAACACTCAAGAAACAACTGAGAATGTAATCGAGAAAGTTGAGAAAGAAGTGGAAAATGTAATGCCAGCATTAGAATCTACTCCGGTCGTAGAGGCTAAAGCAGCTGTTGCATCAGAAAAAACGGTTGAAGAATCAACACCTGAACCAGAAGCTAAGCCTCAAGCCAAAGCGACTAAACCTAAAATGTCGGTTAAAGCTCAAATGAGTAAAGTGGAAGCGACTCAAAAGGACAGCGAAGACGCAATAAAAACTGAAGCACCTGAAGAAGCAGCCGCTGTGGTTGAAATTCCAAAAGTAGAAGAACCAAAAGCAGAAACTATCAAGGAAGAAACATCAGCATCTGAATCTGAATCTGAATCTGAATCTTCAAAAGTGGAAAAGCCAAAGGTAGAGATTGCTAAAGAAGAAGCTTCAGTAATTGAAACTCCAAAAGCTGAAGAGCCTAAAGTAGAAACTATCAAGGAAGAAGCTCCTGTTGTCGAAACGGTAGAAACAGAATCTCCAAAAACTGAGACGCCTGTTGCTGAAGTAGCTTCAGCAGAAAATGCAGCAAACAAACCAGCTGAATCAGCAATAACGGACAGTACTCCTACTGAAAATACTGATATAGCTCCTGAAACTAAGAAGCCTGCGCGCGCACCTCGTCGTGGTCGTGGAAAACCAGCAATGACACCCGCTGCAGAAGTGAAAGCGCCTGTTGAGCTACCAGCAGCCATTCTTGCACAACAAGAAAAGCTGCGCTTAGAGCAAGAGGAAAAGCGCAAAGCAAACACCTCTCGTCGACGTGCTAATACTGGTCGAGTGAAGAACGACCCAAGATTAGCCCGCGAAGATAACGGTGCAGAAACTGCCTCAAACTCTAATGTAGAATAATTTTTCTTATCTATTTAGACTGAGTAAAGAGCCCGCCCATGCGGGCTCTTTAGCAACTAAAAATAGATACTTCAATGTATTCATATGAACATACAGAATGCACAGGTAAAACCTAATGGTCATTGATTTTTCTCGATTTAAAGATTGGAACCTAGTTGGTGATTTGTTTGGCGGAGCTACAACAGCCATCGTTTCTCTCCCGCTTGCTCTCGCTTTTGGTGTAGCGTCAGGAGCAGGTGCAGAAGCCGGATTATGGGGGGCTATTCTGGTTGGTTTCTTTGCTGCTGTTTTTGGTGGCTCAACTAGCTTGATCTCTGAACCAACCGGCCCTATGACGGTTATTATGACAGCCGTATTAACCAGTATGATCGCCAACAGTCCCGAAGGCGGGTTGGCTATGGCCTTTACTGTTGTCATGATTGCAGGCTTGTTTCAAATAACACTTGGTTACTTGAAACTCGGAAAATACATTACTTTAATGCCCTACAGCGTTATTTCAGGCTTCATGTCTGGTATTGGCATTATACTCATCGTATTACAGTTAGCGCCTTTCTTAGGCCACCCTTCTCCAGCAGGTGGCGTAATGGGAACAATAAGCGAACTACCAAGCTTAATTTTAAACCTACACTTTTCAGAGTTATTCCTAGGCTTATTAACTCTGGGCGTATTGTTTTATCTACCTAAAAAGTGGCGTCGTTATATTCCCCCACAACTGGTTGCCTTGGTAGCTATTACTCTTGTTTCGATTATTTTATTTGATAACGATGATGTTCGACGAATTGGTTTGATCCCATCCGGCCTACCTTCTATTCAATGGCCACATTTCGAGACTTCTGTTTTTGTTGAAATGATTATTGATGGCTTAGTTCTAGGAACATTAGGTTGTATCGATACTTTATTAACTGCCGTCATAGCGGACAGCCTTACTCGTAAGGAGCACGACTCTAATCGTGAATTGATTGGCCAAGGGATAGCAAACTTAACGTCTGGCTTTTTAGGTGGTCTACCTGGAGCCGGAGCAACAATGGGTACGGTTGTAAATATCCAAACAGGAGGAAAGTCTCCTCTTGCCGCTATCACACGTGCGTTTATTTTATTGCTCGTCGTACTTGGAGCTTCTCAATTAATAAGCCCAATTCCAATGGCTGTTTTAGCTGGTATTGCACTTTATGTTGGTCTTAATATTCTTGACTGGAGCTTCTTAAAGCGCGCTCACAAGGTGGCACTCTCTCCTACTATCATTATGTATGGCGTGATGGCGTTAACTGTATTTGTTGATCTTATGGTTGCTGTTGGTATTGGTGTCTTTATTGCCAACATCATGACTATTGAGAAATTAAGTCGCCTTCAATCTGGTAACGTAAAAGCCATTAGCGATGCTGATGATGACATTCTATTAACAGAAAAAGAAAAAGAATTACTGGATCAAGCCGATGGCCGTGTTTTGCTATTTTATCTCTCTGGCCCAATGATCTTTGGGGCAAGTAAAGCAATCGCCAAACATCATAATAGAATCCATAACTATAAGGCTGTGGTATTAGATTTGAGCGCGGTTCCTATGATGGATCTTACGATCAGTCTCGCATTGGAAAATGCCATTAAAGATGCTGTAGAAGCCGACTGCGCCGTTTATATCTTTAGCCCTAATGGACAAACCACTGAACGATTAGAAAAACTAGGGGTTTCAAAGCGACTACCACACAATGCATTTTGCGATTCAAGACACTCTGCTTTATTGCTTGCTGTGAATAATCTTTCTTAGCTCAAAACGAAAAAGACAAACTTATACTCATAAAAAAGCCTCGCTATGCGAGGCTTATCTTAAATACTTAAATTGATTAAATTACTTCGCGCTCTACTAGCTCATCAAATTCTGCTTGCTGTTGACGCTCCAAAGGGCTTTCAACATCATTGGCATTAAGATGATGCTGGCGACCGGAATGCTTCGCTTTGTGTTTAATCAGTTGCTTCTCCAATTTACCAACTAAAAGGTCAAGTGCAGGTTTAAGCTGCTTATCCGTCTTAACCGTTGCAAAAAGATCATGACCAGGAATATGCACACTGGCTTCGACTATTAATTCATGAATTTCATGCTTTTCTGTATTAAGAATCACTTTGATGCTCGTAATTTGATTGTTGATACGAGATAAATGATCCATTTTTTCTTTAACGACTTCTTGAACTTCTTCACCAGATTGGACGTGATGACCGCTAATATTCAATGTATACATAAAGAATTTCCTTCTGTTTAAGTCAGGTGTTTTGATTATTTAAGTCTTACTCCTCCTCTTTTCTTCTACTGTTAACTATAATCTATGGACGAACTGATTGAATTTCAATCCCCATAATGTAAATACTTGTTCAAGATCAAGAATGTATTAATTTCTTCCCGATTTTTCATGATCGAATACATTTTACGCTTTATTTATCAATAGCATACGGATTGAGGTCTAGCAAACGATTACTGAAACAAAGCCAGTTATCACAACTTAACCGCATCCGATAAATCCTGTACAAAATAGCAAGGAAGACAAATAAGGCAACAGGAGTAAATAACTGCTTAACCAAGTATGCCCCCCAATGTGTCTCCCAATATGAAACCTACAACAATAACGACAAACAATGATGCTTTACGTTTATCAAAGCTTTCTCCTCTTAACACACCATCTATCATGATGCCCAAATCAGTAAAAATACCTGTTAGATGAGTAGTCCGGAGAACTGCACCGCTATATGTAGTTGCTAATGCATTCTGGAGTCCGCAAGCTGCTTATGCAAAATAATGACCTGTCGCATGATCATTTAATAAAGAAAACATAGCCATTAATAGCAAAATAGCTTCAACAATAAGCAGTAAATCATAAAACCGACCGAGCTTTAATAATGCTCCAGTTAATATGAAATCGAAGAAAACAGAACCTGCGACAAAACTAAGCAACCTCCCTATTCACTATAGAAGACGATTCAAGAAAGCGAAAAGAACAATTGAAATTAACTTTAATATAAAAAAAAGAAGCAAAAAAAAAGCGCTTGCCATAACAGCAAACGCTTTTTATTAATCTAGGTCAAACGACATATCAATCGTTCAACAAGATTCTCAACATACGACGCAAAGGTTCTGCGGCTCCCCACAATAATTGGTCACCAACAGAAAAGGCACTAATATACTCAGGCCCCATATTCAATTTGCGAATACGACCTACTGGAATATCCAGTGTGCCTGTCGCAGCAGTTGGCGTTAAACGCGTCATAGTTGCTTCTTTATCATTAGGAACAACACTCACCCAGTCATTGTGCTGAGCAAGAATTCCTTCGATATCCGCAACTGGAATGTCTTTATTTAATTTGATCGTGAATGCTTGGCTATGACAACGCATCGCGCCAATGCGCACACAAAGACCATCAACAGGAATAATAGACGAAGTGTTACCAAGAATTTTGTTGGTTTCCGCTTGCGCTTTCCACTCTTCACGACTTTGACCATTATCCAATTGAGAATCAATATATGGAATCAAACTACCAGCTAAAGGCACACCAAACTGATCAACAGGCATAGTATTAGAGCGCATTTGCTCAGCGACTTTACGATCAATATCTAGAATAGCACTGGCAGGATCAGCAAGTTCAGAAGCTACTGAGCTTTGCAACATACCCATTTGGTTGATGAGCTCACGCATATGGCGTGCCCCACCACCAGAAGCGGCTTGATAGGTCATAGATGTCATCCACTCAATATGACCTTTTTCAAATAAGCCACCCAGAGCCAACATCATCAAACTAACGGTACAGTTACCACCAGCAAAGGTTTTTACGCCATCTTTCAAACCTTGTTTGATGACGTTTTGGTTGACAGGATCAAGTACAATAATAGCCTCTTTCTCCATACGTAATGAAGAAGCGGCATCAATCCAGTAACCATTCCAACCAGCAGAACGCAACTGAGAGTAAATCGCTTTGGTATAATCCCCACCTTGGCAGGTAATAATAATATCCATCTTCTTCAATGCTTCAATATCTGTCGCATCTTGGAGCAATGGAATATCTTTACCAATCTCTGGCCCTTTTTGCCCCGTTTGAGAAGTAGTAAAAAATACTGGATCAATATGATCGAAGTCTTTTTCTTCTCGCATACGTTGCATTAACACGGAACCAACCATTCCGCGCCAGCCGACTAAACCTACAGTTTGTTTTGACATGGTTATCTCTACCTTTTTTGTGGGGTCGCTCATACCAAGAGCAATATCCCGAGTGAAAACACTTAATACCTTTTTGTATTAAGCTTTTAATGCAGCCAGTACCGCATCGCCCATAGCTTGCGTACTCACTGTTTCGCATCCTTCTGATGCAATATCTGCCGTTCTTAAACCCTGATCTAGAACCTTACTTACGGCTGTTTCAATAGCATCAGCCGCTTCTTTAGCATCTAAAGAATAACGTAACATCATAGCAACAGATAAAATTGTCGCCAATGGGTTAGCAATGCCTTTTCCAGCAATATCTGGAGCAGAACCATGGCATGGTTCATACATACCACGACCCTCAGCATTCAAAGAAGCAGAAGGAAGCATACCGATGGAACCTGTTAGCATCGCTGCGGCGTCGGATAGAATATCACCAAACATGTTGCCAGTAACCATTACATCAAACTGTTTTGGTGCTCGAACAAGCTGCATTGCAGCATTATCCACTAGCATATGAGTCAATTCGACATCAGGATACTCTTTCGCTACTTCTTCCATCACTTCTTTCCAAAGTACCGTCACTTCCAAGACGTTGGATTTGTCGATTGAACACAAACGCTTACCTCGTTGACGAGCCGCTTCAAAAGCAGAACGAGCAATACGACGAATTTCCGATTCGTTATAAACGTATGTGTTAAAACCTTCGCGTTCGCCATTTTCTAAAGTACGAATACCGCGAGGCTGTCCGAAGTAAATACCGCCAGTTAATTCACGAACAATTAGAATATCTAATCCAGCAACAATTTCTGGTTTCAGACTAGACGCTTCCGCCAATTGTGGATACAAAATAGCAGGTCGTAGATTCGAAAATAACTCAAGATTAGAGCGTAATCCTAATAAGCCTTTTTCTGGGCGTACCGCCATATCCAAGCCATCCCACTTAGGTCCACCAACGGCACCCAGTAAAATAGCATCGGCCGCTTTGGCTTTGCTTAATGTATCTTCTGGCAGAGGTGCGCCTGTCTCGTCGTAAGCCGATCCTCCGACTAAAGCGCTTTCATGCTTGATATTCAAAGAATATTGTTCATTTACAACATCCAACACACGTACAGCTTGTGTGACGATCTCTGGACCAATACCATCACCTGGCAACACCAATACATTTTTACTCATATCAAATCCTTAAAGCGATTGTCTTAATTATTATTTCTCACGTGACAAGAAAAGCCACGGTGCTTCATTCATGCGTTTTTCTTCGTAACGGTGAATGGCGCTGTCTTGTTGTAGCGTTAAGCCGATATCATCTAAACCATTCAATAAACAATGCTTACGGAAGTTATCAACTAAGAAACTAAATTCGGTACCAGAAGGCGATGTCACGGTTTGCTTTTCTAGATCAATGACAATCTGAGCACCCTCTTTTGCTGTTACTTCAGCAAATAATTGGTCTATTTCTTGATCTTCTAAAACGATGGGCAACAAACCATTTTTAAAACAGTTATTGTAAAAAATATCAGCGAAGCTTGGTGCTATAACTGAACGAAAGCCATAATCATCCAAAGCCCAAGGCGCATGTTCACGACTCGAACCACAACCGAAATTCTGACGAGCAAGTAATACACTCGAACCTGCATAACGAGGTTGATTCAATACAAATTCTTCACGCAAAGGCCTGCCTTCACAAGATTGGTCTGGCTGGCCTTCGTCTTCATAACGAAGTTCATCAAATAAGTTTTTACCAAAGCCTGTACGCTTGATGGATTTCAAGAATTGCTTTGGAATAATCATGTCTGTATCGACGTTTGCCAAATCCAAAGGAGCGGCTAAACCTGTGTGCTGAGTAAAGGGACGCATACTTTCTCCTTTTTAGTGTTTAACAAAATCATTAACATCAACGAAATGACCAGCAATTGCAGCAGCGGCAGCCATCGCAGGACTCACCAAATGCGTACGACCACCAAAGCCTTGGCGACCTTCAAAGTTACGGTTAGAGGTTGAAGCACAATGTTCACCCGCCCCTAATTTATCCGCGTTCATCGCCAAACACATAGAACAACCAGGTTCGCGCCATTCTAATCCAGCGTCTTCAAATATCTGATGCAGACCTTCTTTCTCGGCTTGCTCTTTAACCAAGCCAGAACCAGGAACCACAATCGCTTGCTTCAAGCTAGACGCCACTTTGCGACCTTTTACAACTTCTGCGGCAATACGTAGATCTTCAATACGAGAGTTAGTGCAAGAGCCAATAAATACACGATCAAGTGTCACATCAGCCAATGTGGTTTTGCCCTCTAAGCCCATGTACTTCCATGCTCGTGCATAACCTTCTTTTTTCACTGGATCGGTTTGATCTTCAGGGCGAGGAATAGCCTCATCAATCGCGATGACCATTTCTGGAGAGGTTCCCCACGTTACTTGGGGCTTAATATCTTCTGCTTTTAAAATAACCACTTCGTCAAACTGTGCCTCTTTATCCGAGACCAAATCTTTCCAAGCTTCAACAGCCATATCCCACTGCTCACCTTTTGGTGCATAAGGACGATCTTTAACATACTCGATTGTAGTTTCGTCTACAGCAATCAAACCTACGCGAGCACCCGCTTCAATCGCCATATTACAGACAGTCATACGACCTTCCATAGATAGGGACTGAATACCTGTGCCACCAAACTCAATCGCATAACCTGTACCTCCAGCGGTACCTATGGCGCCAATAATGGCTAATACCACGTCTTTTGCGGATACCATAGGTGACAATTCACCGTCTACACGCACCAGCATATTGCGACTTTTCTTTTGAACTAAACATTGAGTCGCTAATACATGCTCAACTTCTGATGTGCCAATACCATGAGCCAAAGCGCCAAAAGCACCGTGAGTCGATGTATGAGAGTCACCACAAACCACTGTCATTCCAGGAAGCGTCGCACCTTGTTCTGGCCCAACAACGTGTACGATTCCTTGGCGAATGTCTTTCATATCAAATTCAGTAATGCCGAATTCGTTGCAGTTATCATCTAATGTCGTCACCTGAATTTTAGAAACAGGGTCTTCAATACCCTCAACACCAGAGATTCGCTCTGTTTTAGTTGTTGGTACATTGTGATCTGGCGTCGCCAAGCTTGAAGATATTCTCCAAGGCTTACGTCCCGCTAATCTTAAGCCTTCAAATGCTTGAGGTGATGTCACTTCATGAAGCAATTGTAAATCGATATAAATTAATGCACTGCCATCATCTCGTTGCTGAACAAGATGACTCTCCCACAGCTTGTCATAAAGTGTTTTAGCGGACATAACTTCTCTCCTCAGAATAGTATTGCGCTATCCTAAAACTTTCGTTTAAATAACTCAAATTCATATTTTTCATGTTTTGGATAACCTTTAGGAATGCAATCGTTATGCTTGAAATTGGCGAATTACTCACTTTTATTAAAGTCGCTGAAACAGGATCTTTTTCAGAAGCCGCTGCACAGCTTTTTGTCACTCAACCCGCCATTAGTAAGCGTATAGCTGCCTTAGAGTCTGGTCTTGGTGTGACACTTTTTGATCGTATAGGCCGACAAGTAAAACTCACTGAAGCAGGTACTCGTCTTCTTCCCAAAGCTCAAAAAATGGCGGAAGACTTGCAAGACATCAAACGCAGCATGACGTTGCAAATAGAAGGTGTAAAAGGTGAATTAAGAATATCTACAAGCCATCACATAGGTTTACGACGACTGCCTAAATCATTGAAACACTTTCAAAAGAATTACCCTGAAGCGCAATTAGATATAGAGTTCACTCAATCAGAAGAAGCCTATCAAAGTGTTTTAAAAGGCAATGCGGAACTTGGCATCATTACACTCTCCAATAAAGAGCACCCTCTCATAGAAGCTCAACCGATTTGGTCTGATCCATTAACTTGTGTGGTCAGCCAAGATCACCCTTTAGCCACAACGAAAGATGTGGATTTAATAAAGTTAGCCAAACACACTTGTGTGCTACCTAATAAAAACACCTTTACTCGCCAAATAGCCGAACAAGTATTTGGCAAACAAGGCTTGAAGCCAGAAGTAAGGATGAATACAAACAACTTAGAAACACTCGCTATGCTGGTGAATATTGGCTGGGGATGGTCTTTATTACCCTCCACCTTGGTTGATGAAAAGTTATGTGTATTAAACTTGCCAGATCTCAATATAGAAAGGAAACTCGGGATAATCTATCACAAACAAAAAACACTTAGCCGCGCCGCCATAGCCTTTATTGAATTACTACAAAGTGAAAGCTCTTAGAGGTTTTATCGTTTTTGATTAACTAACAGAATAATCAATGCCAGAGCACTGGTACAAGATGATGCTGTAAAAGCCCATTCACCGCCAGCCCACTCCCACAAATAACCAGTCAACACCATACCTAAACCACCACCTAATCCTATGGCAAAAGCGCTGTACATAGCTTGCCCTTGCCCTGCATAACGCTCAGGAAAAAGACGTCGCACTTGTTCAATTGAAACCATGTGAAATAACGCAAATGTGATGCAATGCAATAACTGAGTAAATGCCAACACCCAAATGCTAGAAACAAACCACCCTACTAGAAACCAGCGAATAATTCCCACAACAAAACACAGAGCCACTAAATGCACGACATGGTAATGCTTAATCAAATTACCAAAAAACAAAAACAAAAGAATTTCAACAATGACCCCAAGAGCCATTAACAAACCGATTTGATCACCACTGTAATTAGCATTCGATAAGTGCACAGCAAAAAATACATTAAACGGTGCATGGGACATAAAAGCTAAAAACGCCAAGCCAAAAAACAGCAATGACTCAGGCTCTTTAAGTAGGGAAATAAAAGAAGTTGTATGCTTGGTTTTATGTTTTTCGTACTCTTGCTCTTTAACAAAAAGTGTCGTGATAACGGTGAGAGAAAGAAAAGCACACATCGATGGGATAACAATCCAAGCACCAAAGTGTTCTATCAAAAAACCAGCACCTACCACAGCGACAACATACCCAATAGAACCGCCAACGCGAATTCGAGTATAAGGCACATTTAAATAGCGAATACTCCTAACCACTAACGCATCTGTCATAGGCAATAGTGCAGAATAGAACAATGCCATGACGCAAGTTAGTAGCCAGAAAGTTTCAAATTGATTTGTCCAATTAAAGGGCAATAAAGCAATAAAACACCCTATCACGGCAAGTTGTAAAATGCGTCTGGGTAAGCCTATTTTCGTCGTCAGCCATCCCCAGAAATGAGGAATAATAATACCGGACAAAGTGAAAGTGGACATGAGCCTTCCAATCTCTGAAGCCGTCAAGCCAATCGATTTATAATAAACAGAGATATATGGCATCATGACGCCTATCATGGCGCAAAAGAAAAAATAAAAGAAAAACAATGGCCAAGCTATTGGGCGTGCATTCTTAGCAAACATGAGTGGCTCCGAGAAAGTGCATACGATGAGTACAAAAACTGATAATAGAGATTACAGGAAAACAAGAACATTTCAGTATGCTAGATAACAAAACTAAATGCCTGCTATTTCATTCTTTATTTCAAGCAGGCATATTCAACCAACATTTTGATCTAGACGAGTGCTTCTTGATCCGGCCAAGCATTAATAATGGCTTTCACCAGCGTAGCTAAAGGAATCGCGAAGAAAATCCCCCAGAACCCCCATACACCACCGAAAAACAAAACCGCAACAATAATCGCCAATGGATGAAGATTAACCGCTTCAGAAAATAGCAAAGGCACTAATACATTACCATCTAATGCTTGAACGACTAGATATGCAGCAACAACGTAAAGGAATTCATTGCCTGTTCCATATTGATAAAATGCTACTAATACCACAGGAACCGTCACAGCAGCAGCACCAATATAAGGGATTAATACTGAAAGGCCGACCAATAATGCTAATAACTCAGCGTATCTAAGTCCAAACACCAAAAAGACAATGTAGGTTACAATTCCTACCACTAGCATTTCGATGAACTTACCACGAATGTAATTAGCAATTTGCTCATTCATTTCGTGGGCGATATTACGCATCATTCTTCTTTCTTTAGGCAACCATGAGGTCAAGTAACTCAGTATTTTTTCCTGATCTTTTAATAGGAAAAACATAACTAAAGGCACCAAGACTAAATAAATCATCAAGGAAAACAAAGACGGTATGCTCGACAAGGAGAACGACACTAACCATTGCCCGAGATTTGCGGATTCATTTGCTAAAGAATTCACAATTTCATTAATAGAAGCTTGGCTAACATACTCGCTGTGCCCTTCGGCGAACTGTAGAATTTCATCACGAATACCAGTAAACATGCGTGGTGCATCTTGAACAAAGCGCACAGCTTGATGCCAAATAATAGGTGCCATTATACCAATAAAGACACCGCAAGCACTCAGAAATGAAAAGAACACTAAAAATACTGAGGTTTTATGCCCAACACCTAATCGTTTTAATCTATCCACCACACCTTGGAGCAAGAACGCTAAAACAATAGCAACCAATACTGGTGCTAAAATCCCACCCCAAAACGCTAAAGCAACTAATGTAGTAATTAATAATAGGAGAAAAACAACGACTTCTTCATTCGAGAAATATCGCTTTAGTAGGGTATCAACAATTCTAAACATATAAATCCATCTTAGTTTTTCTGAATCAAAAAGGTATACACATCGTCTTCTTCGCTTACAGACAACAAAGAAAAATCAACTAACTCTACGTAATGAGGAATATCTCTCATAGAACCGGGATCACTCGCTTGAACAAGTAAGCGCCCTCCTTTTTCCATTTTACTCAAAGACAATTTGGTTTTAAGTAACGGCATTGGACAGCTATCTTCTCTTGCATCCAAGATTACGTCATACTGACTACTATGATCGATTGTCATTCTTCATTTCACTCAAATGTATTTGTTCTTATCTAACCAATTGGTTCGTCATATTATGAGACTATTTTCAAACCTTACAACTTTATTCGCTTATTTCATCTTCGTATCTTCATTCTCTGTTTCCACGCCTGCGTTCTCTGTTATTCCTGATTTAGAAGCAAATCAAGATGAGCGCTCTCTTTCAAATCCGTCTTATGTATTAGGCCAACACTGGTTTCGTCAATTAAATGGCAGTCGCGCCTTAATCGACTTTCCTCCTGCTTATAACTACCTAAAGGAAACTTTGTCTCACATTCTTCCGCAGACAAACCTTTACAATAAGCAAGTTGAGCTGACCTTACTGAACAGCTCCCAAAGTAACGCTTTTGTGATTCCGGGTAGCCACATGTTCATTTACTCAGACATCATGGAAACCATTTCTAACGAAGATATGCTTTATGGTTTATTGGCTCATGAAGTAGCACATTTAGACTTGAGACACTATGAGCGTCAAAGTGAAAAAACATCACAAGAACTTTACAAAACCTTGGCACTCATTGGAGCAGGTATCGCTGTCGCATTGGCTGGAGCCGATGCAGATACCACAAACGCACTGTGGCTTGGCGGCATTGCGAATCAAGCCGAGAACCGACTAAGCTACAGCCGTAATCAAGAACAAGAGGCAGACAGGAAAGGACAAGAATATATAATTAACGCTGGATTACCAGCTGACAGCATGTCCAAACTCTTCCAAGCCTTCTTTAAAAAGGCACTCGGCAGACCAAAGCTTGAGTTTTTATCCACCCATCCTTCTCCAGACACAAGACTGTCAGATTCGTTCCATGCAGACACCAAAGAAACAATTTTAAACTATCGAAAGCCAACGGATTTTGAATATTTTAGAGCCAGTTTGTTGTCGTATCGAGCAGGATTAGAAGAGCAACCTTACGCTTATTTAGATCAGCATATTCAAAATGATGATGCACGCCTCTTCGCCAAAGCGCTCTTCTCTTATCTGACGCATTCCCCCGAACGTTCATTGTCTTTCTTATCAAAATCCACACAAGACAATGCATTCACAGACTACTTAAAAACATTAAGCTTTATCTCAATAGATAAAAAAACAGACGCTCAAATCGTGGTTCAAAAGCAGCTAGAGATCGCCCCAAATGATATCATTTTCTCAATGCTAGATGCCCAATTAAATCACACCAAACCACCTCAATTGCCCCTTGAGTATCTGTATGAAAAACGCTTATTCTGGCGCGGCAATATTCAATACTTCCAATCAGTGAACAACCTATCTATGGCGTTACACTTCCAAGCACAATTAAACTTTCACCAAGGCGACAGCAAAACCGCGTTATTTATCCTCGAAAGAGCACAAAGAGATGCCAACACGTCAGATAAAGAAACCATTAGAAATACGAAGGCATCATTTGAAAAAATAATACAAACAGAAAAACTAGAAGATATTGACCATGAAGATTAAACCCTCTTCATTTAGAATGAAGTTAAATTGACGTATTTTCAGCCAACGCATCCAAACTTTCAATGCTATTTGGGTAAGGTTTTATACAATCAATTGGACTCACATTTACACAGGTAGGCTGATCATAATGACCGATGCACGCAGTACATCAGCTCGAATCAATTTAAAAAAATTCCTTATCCATATACATAGCCTCATTTGAGCATGCGGGTTGGCACATATCGCAGTTAATACATTTTCCATTAATAAGTAATGCTATCACTGTGACGCCACGCGTTTCTTAAACGGATTATGCGTATCTTGGTTCTCCTCTAGGTTTCGCATCAAAATAGAAAACTCAAGATTGACAGAGCCTGAAACAGGAATCATAGTTCTATGATCTTGATGAGCGCGTCGTTTCAAGAAACTTCAGGTATCTCCTCAGTGGGCTAGGTATTTTTAATACTTTAAATAGATCTGTGTGATGCGAGACACATAATAAAAAGGCTTAGTAAGCCCTTTTATCTTTAAACTGTGATCCCTTATTTATGTTAATCTCTCAACGTATTGAATTACCCTGAGACCTTTTGAGTTCATAATGTAAGTGCCGTATTCATCTACAAACGCTGGCATAATTCACAGTATTTGCCTGAACGGATAAATGTCATCGGAATAACAGGCTCTATGTCTTTAAAATAGGAATTACTTCGTTGTGTGGTGCGCGATGTTGATACTACATAAAACTTCTTATTCAAAGCATGAGCTTCATTAATAGCGACTTCAAACATTTCTAAATCAAATTCGTTATTACGAACTCTTCAATTGAATCTTGGTGATCTGCATAGACTGCGCCAGCACAATAAGTAAATGCGTAGCGCATATTTTTTAGACTATCTGACGGAGAGAGTTGCTCGGGTGTGATTAACGAAGGCGAAATCGTCTGTGGCATGTGCGCTCCATACATCGAGCTGAGGTCAAGCCAGTTGTACGAGTTAGTAAAGCACCGGAGTATAAACTCACAAAAAATCTTATATTTTGACTAAAGTCATACAATTATGAATTAGTGTGTTTAGCTTATTTGTATTAGAATGAGCCAATGAAGATATACTTTATATTAGATGCAACGATGGCGCTCTGAGTTCACACTTAGTAAAGACTTTTCATTTAAACATTTTTATGTCAGAACATAGTTAAGGTCTGAACAGATATGCCAAAAGAATATGTTTTAATTCAATACCCTATGACTTTCAAATATATAAATAGAAAACGCTCTATACTGCCTATTTGTGTGCTTAGATATCTCACTTACGCCTTATTCTCTTTCTTATGTTTACATGTTCATTCGTCGGAAGTAACGCCAGACACACCTATTTCCGAAAAAGAAATACTACAACAAGCATTATCACTCTTCAGTGATAAGGATTATGAGAAGAGTGCCGAACTTGCAAATCAAGCCCTTCTGTTAGCTCAAGATAATGTCAATTTAAAGACCAAAGCCCGAACTCATGTATTGCTCGCGGAACTGGCTAAAAAGCAAAAAAATACCGTTCAAAGTGCCACACACTATCGTCAAGCTGCTTTAACTTATGAAAGTATGCAAGAATTTGACAAACAAATTAGATACGCGAGTGAATATATTAATTTACTTTTAAAAACAAAGAATTATGAACTAGCTCATTCAGTTGTTGACAGTCTTATTAGTAAAGTTGATCCTCACAAATCTGATTTTTTTAATGCGGTAGCACTGTCTGCAAAAGGTAATGTTTATTTCGCTGAAAAAAGCTTCCATAAAGCTGAAATAAAGTACAGCAGAGCCATTCCGCTTCTTACAGCTCCTGATAAAACCACACAAAAAAAACGTGGCGAAGTGTTCAAAAAAATGGCTGAAACCCATAAACGCTTAAAAAATAGAGAAGAGACAGCATTTTTTTATAAAGAAGCTCTTACTGTTTTCACCTCTCTAAATAGTATGAAGAATATGGCCAGAACGCTTAACACACTAGCAGAGGCAGAACGTTACTTAGAAAACTACGAGGAAGCTCTAGACTACTCTATTCGTTCTTTAGCTATACATGAGAAAATTAACGATAAAGATGGGCAAGCAAAAGCATTAATGGGTGCCGGTATCATTTATCGACATATTGGTCGCTATGAAAAGTCCCTCAATAGCATTCATCAAGCTCATTTACTCTATAAAAAAATGAATGATAGAGGCGGTATTGCTAAAACCTCAAATGAAATGGGTTTGCTGTATTCTAGGCTCAAAGAGTTTGACCAAGCGAGATCATTTTATCAGCTGACTGTAGATCAACCAGAGAATCAAGTTCAACCGAAAACACTTGCTGCAGCATTGCGAGAAATAGCTGTTATTGACCTAAATTCGGATCAGTACGAATCTGCCAGAATAATGGCCAACAAAGCCTATGACATTTATAAAAAAGAAAAGGATGCAGACAAAGGTGCACTTACTGCAAGGATCATTGCAAATACTTACCGCGATCAAAAGGACGATACAAGCGCCATTATTTATTATAAAGAGTCTTTGGAATTAGCCAAGCAAGCTGGCAGCAAAATATACCAAATGAAAGCACAAACCCCACTCGCAGCCATATTGCGAGATACAGATACAGATGAGTCAATTCGTCTTCTGCAAAGCGCACTGCAATTGTCTATTGAAACGGACTCTATCTCACATCAACTTTATACTTACCGAGAACTTCGTAAAGCTGAGAAATTACGCAAGAACTTCGAAAGCTCCTTGAGTTATGCAGAAAAAGAAATCTCACTCTCTCTAGAGATACAAAAAGAAAATGAAAAAAATAAACTCGCTCTCGAAAGAGCCAAGCTTCACTCTCATAAAATAGAGATGGAATTAGAGTCTCTCAAAGAAAAAGCGCAATTGGATAAGCTTGCTCTTGAGAAACAAACTTCTGAAACAGCAATGGCAGAACAAGCTAGAAGAATTTCCGAGCTTAATTTAACCAAAAACAAATACGCGAGTATCGCTTTAGCCTCACTATTGGCAGTATGCTTACTGGTTGCATTTTATATTTATAGTCGTTTTATTGATTCAAACAAACGCAATAAAGAGCTCGACTATTTAGCGGCTCGCGACCCTCTCACGAATTGTTACAATCGACGTATCTTATTCAAATTTATGAACCGCGACTTTGCAGATTCGGAACAAATAAAAGAATATTGCATTATTCTTGCGGACATAGATCATTTCAAATCCATCAATGATAATTATGGTCATAGTACAGGCGACTCAGTACTTTGTGCGGCGGCCCATATACTACAAAAAAATGTTCGTAAGAATGATATTGTCGCACGCTTCGGTGGTGAAGAGTTTTGTATCATCTTGCCTCATACAACCAGTGAAAAAGCTACGCAAATTGCAGAAAGTTTACGACACAAAATTGAATTGCATGATTTTGACCAAGTTTCATTAACATGCAGCTTTGGTATTAGCTCAACGCAATTTGATGCTAAAACACCAAGAGAGCTAATTGATCAAGCAGATGAAGCACTTTTTAAATCCAAAGCAAATGGTCGTAACTTAGTCACTCTGTGGCAAGCTGAACCTAATAAACCAGAATAAAAATGAAAAGCGTGTTTTTATATTTATTCATTGTATGCAGATTGATATATTCAAACTGGTAGGGGAAACAAGCAATATTTGCTAATCTGCTGTTTCAATCTGGATACGATGCTTATGACACCTTTTGCTTTAATTGATAATTTAGAACATTTACCTAACCCGTTTACCCAGTTCGATAGTATTGCTTCGCATTTACAGGACTACACTCCACTTTTAAACAGTTCAGAATATCGTCGAGACCTACAACTCGCTTTGTGTTTCATTTACAGTTATAACGGCTCTCAAGCGACATTTAATTCTTACCGTCGTGAAGTTGAGCGTTTATTGCTCTGGTCTTGGCATATCAATCAGTGCCCTTCTACACAGTTACGCAGAGACCAAATAGAAGAGTTCATCCACTTTTGCATGGCACCACCTGAAACTTGGATTGGCATAAAAAACGTCGCTCGCTTCAAATTGCACATGGGAGAAAGAGCGCCCAACACAACATGGCGACCTTTTGTGGCGCATGTAAGTAAATTAGACTTTAAAGACGGCGATAAGCCAAAAGCCAAGCAACACTCTCTGTCTCAAGCAGCGATTCGCGCCACCTTCTCTATTTTATCGTCTTATTATGGCTTTCTGATGCAGGAAGACGCCGTACAACAAAACCCTGTTGCCTTGATCCGACAAAAAAGCAAATTTGTAAAAAAAGAAGTCACGCGTAAGCAAGTACGACGAATCTCAAACTTACAATGGGATTATGTCATTGAGACGGCGGAGCTTTTGGCCGAAGAAAATCCAATGGTTCATGAACGCACCTTGTTTATTATGAATGCATTGCTTGGTATGTATTTACGAATTTCCGAATTGGTGGCTGACGAACGCTCAGCACCGGTTATGGGAGACTTTATAAAAGACACAGATGGTCATTGGTGGTTTAAAGTGCTCTCAAAAGGCAACAAAGAGCGCCTTGTTGCGGTTTCTGACGACATGTTGTCGTCTTTGATACGTTACCGCCGCTCTAGAGACCTTCCAAGCCTACCAACCATTGCAGAAAATACCCCGCTGGTTCCAAAAACGCGTGGCCAAGGAGCAATGAGCAGCTCGCGACAAGTAAGAAATATTGTTCAAGCCTGTTTTGATAAGGCTTACGAAAGAATGTGCGAAGACGGCATGCAAGCTGACGCAGAAGATTTGCGGGTCGCTACGGTTCATTGGTTAAGACACACAGGGATTTCAGAAGACGTCAAAACTCGACCAAAAGAACATGTTCGAGAAGACGCAGGTCACGCCAGTATGGCAACCACAGACAAATACATAGACACAGAGTATCGAGAACGCCATGCAAGTAGTCGCAAAAAGACGTTGCGGCCTAATTAGTTAAGAGTCATCTAATTTTAGGTTATTTCGCCCAACGACCTAAGCTTTGCTCATCTTTTGCATTAGCAGAAACCCATTGTTCCTCATCTCCTTGGGTTTCTTTCTTCCAAAAAGCCGCTCGGCTTTTTAAGTAATCCATTATGAAATCACAAGCCGCAAACGCTTCCGCACGATGAGCTGCACTTACACCAACAAACACAATTTGATCATCTACGGATAATCTCCCAACTCGATGAACCACAGCAACATCTAATAAAGACCAACGAGTATTAGCCTCATCAACAATGGCTTGTAGGTTATTTTCAGTCATTCCCGGATAATGCTCTAACTCGAACGAACACGCTTCTTTCGGTAAATCTGAAAACTGCCTAACCAAGCCGACAAACATAGCTACCGCACCTGTTTTATTGGCTTGCAACAAGTTTTTGTATAAGAGATCGACCTGAAAATCTTCTTCTTGGACTTTAATCATCTAACCTCCCGTCACAGGTGGAAAGAATGCAACTTCTTTCACATCTATTGGGATCAAGTCCTCATCGCGCGCAAATTCAAAATCCACAGAAGACTGAATTCCCATTTCAAATATCGCATCGCCTTTGTCTAACTCATTTGATAACTGCTGTTTCAGTTGTCCAATGGTTATCGGTAAATCAAGCTCTGCAAGGTGTGAATTTTGGCCTATTTTTTCTTTTAAAGAAGCAAAAAATACAATATTAACTTTCACCGCTATCTTTACTCCAATCACCACTCTTTCCGCCTTTTTTCTCAAGCAGGGAAACACGCTTGATTACGATACCTTTATCAACAGCTTTACACATATCGTAAAGTGTTAATGCTGCGACACTGGCTCCTGTCAATGCTTCCATCTCAACACCGGTTTTTCCAGATAAAGCACAGGTACATAAAATTTCCAACTCATAATTGCTAATTGTGTTTATCTCTACACTCACTTTAGTCAGCATTAATGAATGACACAAAGGTATGAGATCCGACGTTTTTTTGGCGGCTTGTATTCCAGCAATACGCGCAGTCGCTAAAACATCACCTTTTGGCAAACCACCTTCAATCACTTTTGTTAATGTAGAAGGCTGCATGGTCAAAATCGCTTGTGCAGTGGCAGTACGTTTAGTGACACTCTTGTCTGAAACATCCACCATATGCGCATGGCCTTGATGATCTAGGTGGGTCAATTTATTGCTCATAAAACTCCTAAACAGAGTACGTTAATTCAAAATATCGCCTATATTTTAAGAAAGCATAGATGATTGCAAGCAAAGACTACTACGAGCAGTTAATATCTCAGTTTTCACAAGCCATTTTAGGCTAAATTTCACAAAAGTAGACAGAGATGACAATTTAAAATGTGATTATTTAATTTTGTTCATGCCGCAATTGTGGAGTCTAACTGTACTCGCAAGCGATTATGTTCAGCAAAGCTGACAATACATTCCCAACCTTCAAAGAAACTCAACCTATATCCGTCAAAGACTTACTATTAACCCAATTTGATGAAGAATTTCACATTGAATCTCAAAACTTCTCCGGCGCCACTCATACCACCAACCTTATAAAGAAATACAGTTTGAACGCGCAGCAATTCACGATAGAAGTAATAGAAACCAGTATTTTCCAAAACAACGACACTGTACTGAATAATGTTTCACAGCGATATCAAGCAGGTTTTAAATTATCCATCGACCTATGTTACCGGAACAATATCTTGATCTTCTCAAAGAAGTCGATGCATCTTTGTCGTCGCCAATAAATGATGCATAATGAGTGAACTCACTCACCTTCTCATTAAACATGGTTAGTATCTAAAACACATGAGCCTCATTGACGACTTTCGATTACTGGATATTCCAACCAATGCTGATGAGCAAGAAGCTAAAGCTGCTTTTAGACGTTTAGCTCGTCGCTACCATCCTGATAAGAATCCAGACACAGATACAACCGAAATGTTTCAGCGCTTACAAGCGGCTTATGAGAATGTCAGCAACGCCATTCGTCAAGGAACGAAAGTGGATGACTGGAAACCTTTTAGTTTTAGCGAAGGCACATCTTCGAACACCAGAAATCGATACAGTGCTCACTCTACTGCAACCGACAAAGAGCAAGAAGCCTTCATAAAAGAACGACAGCGTGCATATGAAGAAATGAAGCGCAACAACGCACATCAAGACAAAGTACGTGATGAGGCAATAAAAACAGCACGCAACACTCTGAATGAAAAAAGGCTAAAAGCTCTCTATGAAGAAGCATTTAAAGCATCCAAAGGCTTCTCTCCTGACGGTTTCACGAATAAAGTACATACTCAAACCGACATTCCACCTTATCAGTCCTTTGTTGATGACGAAGAAGACACATTCCAACCAAATTATAGTAAGCAAGAAAAAGAACCCATCAGCCAGCCAATACGATTAGATGCAGCCAAGGCAGCATTTCGTTCTGCGACCTATATAGCCTGCTTTGCGGCTGGTATTTATGCCACAATTTATTGGCAATCTTTTCAAGATAACGAAGTATTAGAAGAACGAGAAGCTACTTATATTAGTGGTTTATATCCGCAGTTCAGAGTAGGAATTAATCACACTTTCAGCAACATCAATTTGTATTCAGAGCCTGATTTATCAAGCTCAGCACTATTAAATGTCCCGAAAGACTCTAATTTACAAAGCATCAAAATGCAGGGGGATTGGCTAACTGTTCGTTTTCAAGACGTAAGTGGCTGGGTGGAAGCAAAGAACATAGGTTATGGAAGTATAGAAAACGCAAAAAACACGGGATGTATAGGTCAACCAGGCGCTTCACCATCTCACGGAGAAAAGATTGGCCAAGCAGAAGGAAAAAGCCGCCTTCGGATTTTAAACCAGCTCCCCCAACACAGTATGCTTACCTTCCAGTCCCATGATGGACAAAAGCCATTTTCCATCTACCTTTATGGCAAACAATCTTATGCAGCCAATTATATTCCGAGAGGCCGTTATCGATTGGTGTTAGAAACTGGTTCCCTGTATCATCACGGCTGTAACCAATTCCTCCTTAATAATACAACCAAAGTTATCTTAGACAATGTCGATTTCGCTAGCACCGAGCAATCATTAACTCTAAAACCCTAATCCGTTTAAGAAACCATTAACCTTGAGTACTTCACAAACCATGCTAAGTAATATCCGAATCGTATTAATCAACACTTTTCACCCTGGAAATGTCGGCGCCATAGCCCGTGCCATGAAAAACATGGGGCTCACCAATTTGTATCTTGTTGATCCAAATGACTACCCATCAGAAGAAGCCACCAGCCGTGCAGCAGGTGCAGTCGATCTACTGGAAAACGCGACAATAGTTTCAACACTACAAGAAGCCATTGAAGATTGTAGCTTGGTAATTGGCACAAGCGCCCGTCATAGAACCTTTCAGTTACCCATCATGAATGCTAGAGAATGTGCTGAAAGTGTGATTCCTGAAGCAGCGGAGCACAATGTCGCCATTCTTTTTGGGAGAGAAACCACAGGACTTCTAAATGAAGAAATCGCTCAATGCCATCGCCAAGTCTACATTGATGCGAATGATGAATACCCAGTTCTAAATATTTCACAAGCCGTACAAATCATCGCTTATGAGATATGGATGGCAAGTCAGAACAAAGATTTCAAAAATACAGAAACACCAGAATACCCAAGAAAGAAAGACATGGATCTTTTTTATGAGCACTTAGAAGATACGCTTTATGGAATAAACTTTGTTGTGCGTAATCACCCAGGTAAAGTATTAGATAAACTACATAGATTCTTCAACCGATCGCGTCCAGAAAAACAAGAGTTAGGCATTTTACGTGGTGTATTAGCTGCGGTTCAAAGAGAAGCTGGATTAACAGAAGCCAATAACCATCCAGAAAAAAGAGCAAAAGACGATCAAGATCAATCTTGATTAAACTGGTCACTAACAAAAAATGCGGCTCAAAATGCCGCATTTTTTATTTCTATATCGGATCTATTCTGATTTCATTTCATTCTGAACAAACAACTTTGCCTGAATAAACTCTGAATGAGGCATGAAAAGCAACTCACTGATTCTTCTGATTCGATGATCTTCATAAGCGTCAATATCATCGTCGGCTAAAGCGACACGCCACAAGGCTTTCAATAACTGCATTTTTTGCTCTAAAGTTGCAGTGTCATTAATGACCTTTGTGAATTGATATAAGTCATTCGCCTCTTCAACACCAGAACGCGCTTCTTCGTATAACAGTTCCACGTCATCACCAAGCTCACTGACCTCTCGAAGAAACTGTTTAACTTGTGCCTCTTCTTGCTCGTTTACCTCATGATCCGCCAGCATAACTTCCATTAGCAAAGCTGCAACTGCTTTTTGATAGGTTATTTGCTCACCCTGCTCTACAGGCATACTAAAAAGACTTTTTAACGCTTTAAACATCACTTCTCCAAAATGGTTTCACGTATTGCTTCAATTAAGATGTTAGGGAATTGGCGATAATCCAAATAAGGGCACCAAACACAGTTAAGAGTAAAAGCGGCAACATGCTTGTCTCCTACCTCTTGCGCCGAATCAAGAATAGGCAGTGCCTCTCGAAATGTATTCCCAACAATAAAAAATACACCTTTAACGTTCGTTAGCTGATCTATTGAAAAAGCGATCCCCACTTTTTTTAGCAAATCTTTATCTCGAAACTCACGCCATTCGCCGTAATTAGGCGAGGTTAATTTTGCCATTATAGTCAGAATTTTACGCCAATGGTTACCATTTAGTTCGATCAAATGATCCACATCGACCTGATGGGATAAAACAACATCGCTTTCGTTGGAAAGAATGGGCTTATTCGGTAAAAGAAAAACATACTCTGCTTCCTCTTTCGAAGCACCTATCCATAAATCACTCATTCAATCTCCTTGATGTTCTAAGATTACAGGGTACTTCCAATATTATCAGCCATTTAATAGGTAAATAGTGTGGAACTAAGCGCAATCAGAAATTATTTTCAAAATACATTAGCATTCTCTTATTTATACATTAGAATATACTCATATTATTTTTAGGAACTCAAAATGGACTCCATATTTAACCCTTTAGTTGGCGGATTACTGATTGGCTTAACCGCAACGCTATACCTTCTCACCATGGGAAAAGTGATCGGCATCAGCGGCATACTGTCACAATTCCTCTTTAGCAAAGAGCGTTTATTACCCTTCTTATTTATAGCGGGTCTTATCATTGGCGGTAGCGCGTACGGCTTATTAACTGAGCAAACGGTTGCTTTTCCTGAAACGAGAAGCCCAGCCCTACTGATAATTTCTGGATTACTCGTTGGTTATGGAACCCGACTTGGCGGAGGCTGCACCAGTGGTCACGGCGTTTGCGGTATATCACGATTATCCCCTCGCTCTATTGTCGCCACTCTTATATTTATGGTGACGGCCATTCTCACAGTCGCCATCGCGCATTAAGAAAAAACAAGGAAAACATCATGAATGCAATCATTACGCTCCTCGCAGGTTTGATATTTGGTTTAGGTTTGGCCTTTTCAGAAATGACGAACCCTGCTGTTGTTATTGGCTTTTTGGATATTTTTGGCGATTGGAACCCTTCTCTTATTATTGTAATGGCTAGTGCAATTTCTGTGGGTATGTTTGGTTATTTTCTCAAGAACAAACAACTACGACCTTTGATAGCCAGCAAATGGCAAGTTCCAGCCTTGCGCCAAATCGATTCAAAGTTAATTATTGGGTCAGCTCTTTTTGGTATTGGCTGGGGGTTGAGCGGCTACTGCCCAGGTCCTGGTTTAACGGCATTGGTAAATAATTTCAATGAAGACATATATTTTGTTAGCGCACTGATTATTGGCAGTGGTGCGCATTTTTTACAGACTAAAACGTTTCAAAAATAAAGCCCAAAAAAACACGCGAAAAAAGATACTTTAAACAATTTATTTTTTTGCAAAAAAATAAAAAATTCGCTTGACGTGAACTCCTCTTGACCTTAAATTGCGCCCGCGTCATTGCTGAACATAATCCGCACCGCTTCAACTGCTGCGCTAGTCGCTTAAGGCCATCACAAAGCCGGATAAGTAACAGCCATAAGTAGGACGGGAGAAGGTAAAGACGTTTACTTAAATTCGGTTTATGTTTATACAATGAGGAGTTACCTATGACTATCGATGTCAATGCTTTCTATACACCTGAACGCTTCGCTCGCTTCAAAGAATTTGCTTCAACGAAAGAAACACCTTTCGTTGTTATCGATACAGAAATCATCGATGAAGCTTATACAGAGGTCACAAAAGGCTTTCCTATTGCTGATATTTTCTATGCAATCAAAGCCAATCCAGCGGCAGAAGTTCTAACGCTACTGCGCGATCGTGGTTCTAACTTCGATGTTGCTTCTCGTTACGAACTGGATAAATTGTTCGCCATTGGCGGCGTGTCTCCAGATCGCGTTAGTTATGGCAACACGATTAAGAAGGCAAATGACGTACGTTATTTCTATGAGAAAGGCGTTCGCATGTTTGCAACAGACTCTGAAGCTGACTTGCGCAATATTGCGAAAGCAGCACCGGGATCTCGTGTGTATGTACGCATTTTAACGGAAGGTACGGTAACGGCTGACTGGCCGCTTTCTCGTAAATTTGGCTGCCGTCCAGACATGGCGATGGACCTTTTGATATTAGCAAAAGAACTGGGGTTGATTCCTTACGGTATCTCATTCCATGTAGGTTCACAGCAACGTGATATTGGCGCATGGGATGCTGCTATTGCTAGCGTAAAAGTGATTTTCGAGCGCTTAAAAGAAGAAGACGGTATTGAACTTCAAATGATCAATATGGGCGGCGGTTTCCCTGCTAACTATATTACTCGTACCAATGAGCTTTCTACTTACGCAGAAGAAATCACTCGTTTTTTGGAAGAAGATTTCGGCACACAATTACCACGCATCATTCTAGAGCCTGGTCGTTCTCTGATTTCTAACGCTGGAGTATTAGTAAGTGAAGTCGTATTGATTTCTCGTAAGTCTCATACAGCCTTGAACCGTTGGGTATTTACAGATGTGGGTAAATTCTCCGGCTTGATCGAAACATTAGACGAGTCAATTAAATACCCAATCCACGTAGAAAAAGGTGGAGAGCTAGAAGAAGTGATTATTGCAGGTCCAACTTGTGATAGTGCTGACATCATGTACGAAAACTATAAGTACGGATTGCCTCTTAATCTAGCCATTGGTGACCGCATGTATTGGTTATCAACAGGCGCCTACACTACGACATACAGTGCTGTAGAGTTTAACGGCTTCCCTCCCTTGGCATCTTATTACTTATAAACAGAGTAAAGTTCTTACAGTCAGCCTCAGAAGGAATTTCTGGGGCTTTTTTATTGGAAAAGAGCATCGCCTAAGCAATAATATAGGCTCACTAAAAAGGAGCTTTCATGACCTACTCCCTCAGCCAGTTGGTTATTTATCCAATCAAATCTATTCATGGGATTGCACTGCAAACCAGTCAAGTAGACAAAACAGGCCTTCAGGGCGATCGTCGCTATATGCTGGTAACACCTGATGGGGATTTCATCACAGGGCGAGAATATCCAACGCTCACGCTAATAAAAGCCAAACAACTTGATGATAATAGCTGGGTATTATCACACCCAAGCACTGATACTGAGCTGACACTCAACCAAGCCAATCTCTCAGACGACCATAAAGGTGTCGTAATCTGGGAAGAACATCTACAAGGTCAATTGGCGAAATCAGAAGTGAACACTTGGTTTAGCTCAATAATAGAAAAACCAGTAGAGCTCGTATTCTTTGGCAATAATTCGGAACGTTTTACCAGTCGAAAACCAGACTCTCCTGTTGCCTTTGCTGATGGCTACCCTTTTCTATTAACGACACAAGCCTCTCTTGACGAATTGAATGAAACTTGTCCCGAAGACATTAAGATGGCGCAATTTCGACCAAATCTTGTGATTGACGGAAACAAAGCTTTTGAAGAAGACAGTTGGAAGCGAATTAAAATTGGTGAAGTCGAATTTGAAAACGTCAAACCATGCGAACGCTGTATTTTCATAACATTCAATCCAGAAACAGCAGAACAATTGAAAAAAGGTGAGCCTTTAAAGGCTTTAGGGAAGTTCCGCACACGAAAAGGACAAGGGATTCATTTTGGTATTAACTTGGTGGCGCTGAACTCTGGTGTCATCAACCTTAATGATAAAGTTGAGATATTAGAATACCAAGAATTTGAGCCTTACAGAGACAGGCGCTAATCTCTTAACGTCTCCATACAGCAGTAATAAATATAAAAAAGGAAGACATACTGTCTTCCTTTTTTTGTCATTAACGACACATAAAATAAACCAATTATTTACTGTGCATCTAACTTTGCAAGGTACTCATCATAAGTACCGTGGAAGTCCACAATACCTTCACTTGTTACCTCAACAATGCGTGTCGCAAGAGAAGATACAAATTCACGGTCATGACTGACGAAAACCAGAGTGCCAGGATAATGTTCAAGCGCCAAGTTCAAAGCTTCGATCGATTCCATATCCATATGGTTTGTTGGCTCATCCATGACAAGTACGTTTGGCTTTTGTAGCATCAACTTACCGAACAACATGCGACCTTGCTCACCACCAGACAAAACTTTAACAGACTTTTTAATGTCATTTTGAGAGAACAATAAGCGACCAAGCGTTCCACGAATCACCTGTTCATCGTCTTCCTCTTTGCCCCACTGCCCCATCCATTCAATTAGATCGACATCTTTTTCAAATTCATGCGCGTGATCCTGAGCGTAGTAACCAATGTTGGCATTTTCAGACCACTTCACTTCACCTTTGGTTAATTCTGTATCGCCAACCAAACATTTAAGCAAAGTCGTTTTACCGATACCATTTGGCCCGATAACCGCAATGCGCTCGCCCACTTCCACCATCATATTCAAATTACTGAACAATTGCTCATCATAGGATTTCGCAACATTATCAACTTGTACTGCCAAACGGTGCAGCTTTTTCTCTTGTTCAAAGCGAATAAAAGGACTTTGACGACTCGAAGGTTTCACATCTTCAAGCTGGATTTTATCAATTTGTTTCGCACGAGAAGTGGCTTGCTTAGATTTTGAAGCGTTAGCAGAGAAACGGCTTACGAATGCTTTCAGTTCATTAATTTGCGCTTTCTTCTTAGCGTTATCCGCCAATAACCGTTCACGAGATTGAGTGGCCGCTGTCATGTACTCATCATAGTTACCAGAGAACAAACGCAACTCACCGTAGTCCAAATCGGCCATGTTCGTACAAACAGAGTTCAAAAAGTGACGGTCATGGGAAATGATGATCATGGTGCAGTTACGCTCAACCAAAACCCCCTCCAACCAACGAATTGTGTTGATATCCAAGTTGTTGGTTGGCTCGTCAAGAAGCAATATATCAGGATCAGAGAACAATGCTTGTGCTAACAATACACGTAGTTTAAGGCCTGGAGCGACTTCGCTCATCAGACCGTAATGCTGTTCAGTTGGGATACCAACACCTAGCAATAACTCTCCTGCACGAGAGTCTGCTGTATAGCCGTCCATCTCAGCGAATTCGGCTTCCAAATCCCCTGCGCGCAAGCCATCTTCTTCCGTCATTTCAAGGTTAGCGTAAATCGCATCCTTCTCTGACTTAATTGCCCAAAGTTCAGTGTGTCCCATGATAACGGTATCAATAACAGAATATTCTTCGTAAGCGAATTGATCCTGTTTCAATTTACCAAGGCGCTCATTTGGGTCTTTTGACACATTCCCTGAACTTGGTTCTAAATCACCACCAAGAATTTTCATGAAAGTGGATTTACCACATCCATTGGCACCGATAAGACCGTATCGCTTACCTTCACCAAATTTAACAGAGACATTTTCAAAAAGAGGTTTTGCACCAAATTGCATGGTGATGTTAGCGGTCGTTAACAAAGTATTCTTCCAATGATCATTAAGTAAATGTTTGCACTCCCAAGTGCCTAAATCAGAAACCTAAACAAACCAGTATGGGAGCAGCGTTTATGTGGTGCATTATCGCACAGTTTGACCCCATTCTTTAAGGGAGCAATGAACTTATTCCATAAAAAACTAACAAAGAAAGAAGGATTAACACAAGTGACTACCTTCTTGAATATCAAAAGAAAGCAGTTTCAATGGTTTAGAAATACGAATAATCGCCGATGACTTAATTAATATGTCACGAAATCGGTCTAAGCCGAAAATCCATTTTGGTGGAGAGCATAACAATGAAAACTGTTTTAGTAGAAGAAGCCCAGTTCGATTTATCCATTTCTCGATTAAAAGAAGGTTCTATCTTTGGTGCTTTATCAGAGCCTTCTGTCCAATATTTACTTGATGAAGGCATTTTAAAACACGCATACAAAGACGACGAAGTCTTTAGCTACGGTAGCAAAGGTGGAAATTTTAATATTGTTCTGCATGGCAGTTTGGCTTTTTATAAACACCACAACAATCAAAATACTCTGACGCGTACCATTCATTTTGGCGAAGTCATTGGCTTTGTTTCAATGATCGCATTACATGACCATGTTGGCAGTCTTTATGCCCAAGAAGAAAGTCTGCTATTAGAAATATCCAGTAATCTATTTAGCGACTTCCATGATAACTTCCCATTTGATTTCGGTATTTTATTGATGAACCTGTCCAGAGACATGGCTCGAACCATTCGAACCTTAAGTAATGCACTGGTAGAAAATAATGCCATTATTGAGAAGTAAGCTCAGGCAAAAAAAATGAGCAAGGACCAATAAAAGCGCTTACTCATTTTACTATTCTCATTCGAGCTGCTTTCATAGATGAAAGCTACTTTTCTGCAGCAACAACAGACACTTCAACAAGCAATTCAGGTCTTGCCATACGAGCTTCAACACAAGCGCGAGCTGGAGCAAAACCTTCAGGAACCCAAGTATCCCAAACGGCATTCATTGCAGCAAAGTCTTTCATATCACGAATATAAACCGTCGCAGATAAAATGTGCTCTTTACTAGAGCCCGCTTGTTCCAATAAAGCTTCTACTTTAGCCAACATAGTTTGAGTTTGTTCAGCAATGCCAGTATTAGCATCTGCACCTACTTGGCCACACAGATACACTGTACCGTTATGCTTCACAATACGACTCATCCGTTGACCAACTTCCATACGCTCAATAGTTGCCATAAAAACCTCTGTTCAATCGATTAAAAACAAAGTCAAATAATATCAGCACAAGAGAAAACTATTCCACTATAAAAAAAGATAGCCAGAATATAAAACCAGTAAAGCCTAAAACTCCAAACCTTGCTGAGCCTTAATCCCTCGCTTGAAGGCATGTTTCACTTCTTTGATTTCACTCACTGTATCTGCAAGCTCGACCAAAGCATCCGACGCGCCACGACCAGTTACAACCAAATGCTGATTTTCAGGTCGGTTCATCAATGCTTGTAAAACAGGGTCTTCATCAAGATATTCATAATGCAATAAGTAAGTCAGCTCATCTAACACAACTAGATCAATGCTAGGATCTAAGAGCATAGCGGCTGCTTTTTCCCAGGCTTGCTGCGAAGACGCTATATCAGACTCCCTGTTCTGCGTTTCCCACGTAAAGCCAGCCGGCATAATTTCCCATTGAATACCGTCTTGCTTCTTAAAGAAATCAATCTCGCCAGTATTCCATTCACCCTTTAGAAACTGTACAACACCAATTTTCATGCCATGCCCTAAAGCACGAGCAACCATACCCAACGCAGAACTAGATTTACCTTTTCCATTGCCGGTTAAAAGGACAAACGTGCCTTTGTCTTCTTGAGCTTTTGCAATGCGCTTATCTACATGAGACTTTATTTTCTGCATCCGTTCTTTATGGCGCTCTGGATCTTTAATCGCTTTTGACATAATAAATTCTTCTTAATGAAACGTGCCGTTAAATTCGATCATCTTCTGGATCGTAACCTAGGTTTGGCGCTAACCAACGTTCTGCATCGTCTTTGCTCATGCCTTTACGTTCAGCGTAATCATCAACTTGATCAGGTCCAATTTTGCCAACACCAAAGTAAGTTGCTTGAGGGTTAGCAAAATACCAACCACTCACAGCGGCCGTTGGTAACATGGCGTAGCTTTCCGTGATGTCCATATCGATATTCTTTTTCACATCAAGAAGCGTCCAGAGCTTGGCTTTCTCAGTATGATCAGGACAAGCTGGATACCCCGGAGCAGGACGAATACCTTGGTATTTTTCTTTGATTAGCTGCTCGTTGGTTAAATCTTCATCCTTAGCATATCCCCAAGTTTCCTTACGAACTTTCTCGTGCAAATATTCGGCCGTCGCTTCAGCAAGTCGGTCTGCTACCGCCTTGATCATAATAGAGTTGTAATCATCATGATCGGCTTCGTATTTAGCGACCAATGGGTCAATACCAAAGCCTGCAGCACAAGCAAATGCGCCCATATAATCTGGTACGCCACTGTCTTTCGGAGCAACAAAATCCGCTAAACTATGATTGTATTTACCCGGTGCAGTCAGCTCATTCTGAATACGAAGGAAAGACAACCGTTCGATCACTTCTGTACGAGATTCATCCGCATACAGCTCAATATCATCATGATTTACTTGGTTCGCAGGGAAAATCCCAACAACCGCTCGAGCTTGTAAGCATTTCGTCGCAATTACTTCATCTAGCATTGCCAATGCATCATTAAACACACGAGTCGCTTCAACACCAACAACGTCATCCGTCAAAATTCTTGGATAAGCACCCGCCAACTCCCAAGTTTGGAAGAAAGGCGTCCAGTCGATGTAGTTTTTAACCACTTCAAAATCAATGTCTTTTTCAGTAAAAACAGTCACGCCAGTTTTTTTCGGAGTGGTTATACCCGTAGTAAAATCGATAGGAGCTTTATTCAATCTTGCTTTATCTAAAGAAACACGACGACCAGCTTTTGCTCTGTCTTTGTGGCGAATACGAGTTTTTTCATAGTCCGCTTTGATCTCATCCACGAACTTTTGACGACGCTCAGAATCTTTGCTTAATAAAGCGCTTGCCACACCCACACTTCGAGATGCGTTAGTCACATGAACCACTTGGTTACGCTTATAGTTTTGCTCAACTTTCACAGCTGTGTGTGCCTTCGATGTTGTCGCACCACCAATCATGACAGGAATATCAAAGCCTTGGCGTTCCATCTCTTTGGCAACATGAACCATTTCATCCAAAGAAGGCGTGATCAAACCAGATAAACCAATGATATCTGCCCCTTCTTCCTTCGCGGTACGAAGGATTTTTTCTGCCGGAACCATGACACCTAAATCAATTACTTCAAAGTTATTACATTGCAAAACAACACCTACAATGTTTTTACCAATGTCATGCACATCGCCTTTCACTGTTGCCATGATGATCTTGCCATTGCTTGAAGAAGCCGTATCCAAATTACGGGCTTTTTCTTCTTCGATAAAAGGCATCAAATAGGCAACGGCTTTTTTCATCACACGGGCAGACTTCACCACTTGAGGAAGGAACATTTTACCTGAGCCGAACAAATCACCCACGATTCCCATCCCATCCATCAAAGGGCCTTCAATAACCTCTAGTGGACGATCATAAGCAAGTCGAGCTTCTTCCGTATCTTCATCAATAAACTCTGTGATGCCTTTCACCAAAGCATGGCTTAATCGTTCTGATACAGGAAGATTACGCCACTCTTGCGTTTCTTTTTCCGCCACTTCGCCAGTGCCCGCGAATTCAGCAGCCATACCCAGCAAGTTGTCGGTTGCGTCTGGCGTACGGTTTAACACAGCATCTTCAACTGCGTTTCTAAGTTTCGTAGGAATGTCTTCATACAAAGCCAACTGCCCTGCATTCACAATCCCCATTGTCATGCCTTGCTTAATCGCGTGATACAAAAACACAGCATGAATCGCTTCACGAACAGGGTTATTACCACGAAATGAGAAAGATACATTTGACACACCACCAGACACTTTTGCGTAAGGCAACTCACGAGTGATATCACCTGTTGCTTCAATGAAGTCCAACGCATAACGGTTGTGCTCTTCAATACCTGTGGCGATAGCGAAAATATTTGGGTCAAAAATAATGTCTTCTGGTGGGAAGCCAACTTCATCAACCAAGATATGGTAAGAACGGCGACAAATTTCAATTTTACGTTCACGAGTATCCGCCTGACCAACTTCGTCAAACGCCATCACGATCACAGCAGCGCCGTATTTCATAAGCGTACGAGCTTGCTCTCTGAACTTGTCTTCACCCTCTTTCATACTGATCGAGTTGACAACGCCTTTACCTTGAACCCACTTCAAACCCGCTTCAAGGATTTCCCATTTAGACGAATCCAACATGATTGGCACACGGGAAATATCAGGCTCCGAAGCAATCAGTTTTAAGAAACGCTCCATCGCTGCTTGGGAGTCCAACATGCCTTCGTCCATGTTGATATCGATAATCTGCGCACCGTTTTCAACTTGCTGACGAGCCACATCAAGCGCTGTATCAAAATCGCCCTCTTTAATGAGGCGTTTAAACATGGCTGAACCTGTCACGTTTGTACGTTCACCTACGTTCACAAACAAACTGTTTCCATCAATGTTAAATGGCTCAAGACCAGACAAACGACAGGCTTTTTCTATTTCAGGAATGACACGAGGTGCAGAGTCTTCAAAGGCGTTGGCAAAAGTTTGAATGTGTTCTGGTGTCGTACCACAGCAACCACCAACAATATTTAAAAAACCAGAGCTGACCCAGCCCTGAATTTCTTCAAGCATTTCTTCAGGTGACTCGTCATATTCACCAAACGCATTAGGTAAACCCGCATTTGGGTGAGCAGAAACGTGAACATCAGCAATGCGTGAAATTTCTTCAACATACTGACGCAATTCTTTTGGCCCTAACGCACAGTTTAAGCCAACAGATAAAGGTTTAGCGTGAGCAATAGAATTCCAGAAAGCTTCCGTCGTTTGACCTGATAAAGTACGACCAGAAGCGTCGGTAATGGTACCGGAAATCATGATTGGGTAACGCACACCGCTCTTTTCGAAATAATCCAATACTGCATAAATCGCCGCCTTGGCATTCAAGGTATCGAAGATAGTCTCAATTAAAATAAGATCAACACCGCCTTTGATCAAACCATCGACAGCGGTTGTGTAAGCTTCAACAAGCTCATCAAAATGAATGTTACGAAAGCCAGGGTCATTTACATCTGGCGATATAGTACAAGTACGGCTGGTTGGTCCAACGGCTCCGGCAACAAAGCGAGGCTTGCTTGGGTTCTGTTTCGTAAATTCGTCTGCCGCTTCACGAGCCAAACGAGCAGATTCAAAGTTCAACTCGTAACTCAACTCTTCCATGTGGTAATCCAGCATGGAGATATAATTGGCATTAAAGGTGTTTGTTTCAATAATGTCTGCGCCAGCGTCAAGGTAGCTAGCATGAATACTTTTGATAATTTGAGGCTGAGTCAGAGACAACAAATCGTTGTTGCCTTTTAAATCACTTTCCCAATCCGTAAAACGCTCGCCACGGTAATCTTGCTCTTCTAATTTGTACGCTTGAATCATGGTGCCCATAGCACCATCAAGGATCAATACATTTTCAGCTAAGCGTTTTTCAATAATAGAATACGAACCAGACTTCACCACAACCACTACCTCAAAAAAGAATATGCGAGTGTACTATACCGAAAAGCAATCAATTTGACGTTGAAAAAAAGTAATGTGGAATTGAATGATCCGAGAGATCAAGAAAACCCGCCATAACAACAGTTAAAGGCGCTATAACAAAGTTTACTTGTTGAAAAAGAATGGAACAAAACAGATTCTAAATTAAGTCGAAAAGCCTTAAAGCCTGTTTTTCTTTCTGTTATTCAAACGCCCTACAACAAAGCCGCCCAATAAACCGAGTAAAATCGCACCAGCCCAATAGCCGTATTTTTCAAACAAATTGGTGTTGATCAAGGATAAGGTCTCACTGCCTCGATACACTTGTCTCATAACGATTTGGTTTTGAAAGTTAATTTGTTGATTCACAATAAGGTTTAGTTGTGCGCTGGGTTTCTCATTTAACCCTGAAACGCGCCAGCGCCATTGCAATACGCCAGACTGAATAGCCGCACTGGTCACTGGCTCACTAATCATTTGAATCGCGCTATCGGTAACCAATTCCGCGAGATAGGTTTGCCCAGATAACGAAGGTTGCACCCGTGCTGTCACGATAATTTCAAAGGTATCATACAATGCAATTTCATTCGGAAGCTGCCAACCTACATCCAGCAAGCGAGTGCTCATTTGCTCTTGTAATCCGTCCATGGCAGCGGCCATTAAAATGCCGCTGTTTTCTTGGGCATTTAAGGCTTCTCTCAAACCATTCAACCTTTCAAGCAGCGGATTTGGCGCAGACTGGCTTGCTGACAAAGCATTTTCAGCGGCATTAATTTGATCCGTCAAAAGCGCGTTTCTTTGTTGGGCCTCAGCTAGCTTTTCATCCAAGTCTTGCCAACGAGATTCATAGTCTTGGCTCTCATTCAAAGCCGATTTTAACAATGAAATCTCGCTTTGATATTCTGCGATGGCAGTTTTTTGCTCTTCTATTTGAGCTTGCAGCTTGGCAATTTCAAGATCTTTATCGGCCGTATCTAGGATGACAGGTTGCTCTACTTCTTCAACAGTAGAAATTGAGTCATTCAATGACTGATATTGGCTTAGCATACGTTGGTGCTGTGTACGCAACTCTATTAGCGACTCACCTAATGCTTGGTTTTCTTGCTTCAACTCTCCCAACTGCACTCGGACACTTTTATTTTCGTGTTCTAATTGAGTGCTTTTTTCCTCAAGAGCACGGTTTTCGTTTTCCAATTCATTAATGCGATATTTCAATAAATCGTTGTCTAGGTTCAAGGCAGAAAACTGTATTTCCAATTCTTCTCTGGATTGCTTCTGCGCTTCTAACTCCTGCAAGGTATCTGCGTTAGAAGACGACATTTGTAAAGCTGCAATGGTGGCGTCTTTTTCGTCTAAAGATTGATTCAGGCTTGCAAGTTGAGTGTCGTTATCAGCGATCCGTTGTTGTAGAGATTCGATCAAAGCGTCATTCTGGTTTTGTAACGCAATAGAAGACTCAGGAGACTCCCCTACCATTTCGATATTTTGCTGAGACGAGGTACTGCACGCTGACACCAACAGGCTCAATGCAAATGGAACTAAACTCTTTATATTTATTTTCATTTCTCGCTCCTGAAACAACTCAAGGTCGACGATAAGCTACCTTCTCTTATGCCAGACTTGCCTTTCAATTGCAAAGAAACAGTAAAGATTATTACGCAAGAAAGCACCGCCAAGACATAAAAAAAAGCCCTTAAGAAAACACTTGAAGGCTTTAGTATGTACTCAAGATTGATTGACCATAAGCATCTGGTTGGTGATTTTTTATGGTGTTTGCAAGGGGAATAGTACATAAGGACAGTAAAACACTAAATTCAGGACACACTGAACTAAGTCACGATCATCGCAAGTGAATTTTTATATAGGTTCTTAGGGTGCCTGTGCCAGTAAGCTCCCCATAGGTAGATATATAACAAAGGCAACAATGAAGAACATTATAAGTCCAATTATTCCGGCTAACAGAGCTCGCCAATTTGAATAGAAACTCAACTCTTCACTATCGGTAATATCTTGTTTATTAAACTGAAAATTTTTAATAATATATCTCGCAGAAATAGCAGGAAATATAGAAATAAAAAAATTAAAAACATTACTTTTCAATAGAGGAGACAATAAAACCATCATAAAAATAAAAATGATACCAAATATAACTGCCTTTCTAGCTAAACTTGTTTCTTCTAATACTTTGAAATTTTTATATATAAAATAAATTAAAGTCAATGGCCCTGAGAAGAACCCTATAACAAGAGCTTGATTTGATGAGTACAATTTCTTTTTTGTCATAATAGGAAAGATTCTTTCAATTAAAATATATAAAAAAACGACTTAATGAAATTAAAAAACTACTTAAATATAGATAATACCATTTCATTTAATATAGACTTCACATACATTACATTAAAAGACACAGAAAGTAAAATATATATAACTATAAGAAAACTGATAATAAATACATAAAAACGAAAAAATGGTCTTTCCAGTGAAATAGAAAATCCACGTAATCTCATCTCTTCTTTAAATATATATTTATACACATTTATCCCAAAATTATGATAAAGTATAAAAACAAATATACTTTGCAATAAAGTTATATCACCCTGCTTTGATATAAACAGTAATAAGTAAGCGAAAAAAAACAAACATTTTCTTAGCGAAATTCATTTCCATTTTTGATTCCTCTGAATCTAAGTCCAACACTTTCCACTTCAAAAAACCAAGCATATTTATTGGTTATTAGGGTGCCTGTCTTATTAAATTTTGCCTGTCCCAGTAAGATTGTATGTTCCTAAGCTTGCGAGATCATTAACATATGATTTTCTTAATTTTTTTTCAGCATATTTTATGTTTTCTGAAAACCTCTGCTCTACATATGATAGATCAATATCTTCAATGTTCACTTCTTTCTCATCTGTTTTTAAAGTTTCTCTCGCTAATTCATGAAAACCATTAAAAATCGCACTTACCATTCTATCATGTAAGTCCGTCAGTTGAGTTAAGCAAGCGCATCTTTCAGCAGCCAAATCACCCTCAGAAATTAACTGCCGAAAGATACCGCTACCAAATCGACCATCTTCAATATTAATCTTAGAAGGTAATACGGGATTTATTTCTTTTAACAAATCACTAAATTTTATTTTAATAATCATTAAGAATCTCCTTTAAACTTAAATTAATAAAAAACCATAAAACCTACACCATTTTTAAAATCTGAGATCCTCTAAAGTTATTATATCTTTATATTTAATCATTTTATTTCGAATTAATTTTAAATCATGCCCCCCATCTTCAATAATAAAACCCAAACCACCGCCATCATGTGGATATATAATAACCCCTTTATCTCTATCAATGAAAAATAAATGACCAATACTCATAGTGATATATGTTCTGTAAAGTATCATGTTTAGAGCTGCATATTCATCTACACTTTTACTAAAATGAAATGCATATTTTGATTATCTTCTTTTTTACGAACAATCACATCATGTCCAAATAAAAAATTCCGACACTTTTTCTCAACTTTGTTCAACCTATACATTCTTGCGTGCTTTCTTAAATCTGTGCATATATGTACAGAAGAGACCACTTGTAGTTTATCTACGAATAAAAAAATTATATCTAAAAGAGATCTTACATACTCTTCATTATTGCAATTAATTTTATTATCAAAAAAGCCTTTGAAATTTTTTGATGAGCTATATGACGTTAAAATCACATTAGATTTCACATACTCTATATTATCCATATTAACATTTCACTTTATATACTCTGCAATCACTTATTGTCACTGTAATTCCTCTCTTTTCTGTGGGGATTTCATTTCGCTTAATACCCACTTTCCATTCACCATCAGGATCACCAGAATGATTAGAGCCACTCTTCTTCCAATCCTCTTTTGTTTTAGAATTGAAATAATTGGATGTGGTCAAGAAAACGCTAGAGCCCTTGTAAATACTGGGTTCTTAACATGCCTGTCCCAGTAAGCTTAGGAAACGCCTAAAAACAGCATGAAAATTCTTGCTTAAAACGCCATTATTCAGAGAGAACTAATTACTGTTAATTCACCAATTATGGAAATCTATAACTTCAATACAACCAGATAAACTAAGAAGAATAGATATTATAATACCCAAACCACACCCCAATATAGCTATGCGGATATACTTATTATCTATAGTTAGTATGACACCAGTTATTTGAATATCTGTTTTAAATACATATCCATAAACAAAGTACCCAGCCACGCTATATAACATAAGAATAGTTATAAAATCATCCCACTCCCTTATATCAGACATATAATAAAAAATTAAAAATAAAAAATAAAAAAACAATATAAATATTTTTTTATAACAAACTTTTCTCATTATTTAGTACCTTTTTCATTATTCTGTTTTACCTCATAGCTTATTAAGGTTCCAATGCGGGTGGAAGCGGCTTCTGAAAAATCACCAGTCTTATTCAATCCGAAAGGCGTAATGGTGCTCCAAAATAGTGCTTTAGCGGTAGTTTCACTGCTTCCATCATTTGAAGTAAAGATTGAAAAAACATCAGTAAATATACTTGTAAATCCAGAAACGGCCGCAACTCGACCTACAGGAGTACGCAATAAAATGGCATCTGCTGTAGACTTTTTAAGGTGCCTGTCCTAGTAAGACTAGTAAGCAGCTAAAAAAGACCTAGGTAGTTTCTTTAAAATTTTCACAACTCTTTTCATTTACTATTCCTCAATATCGTCTGTTATGTTTGTAATAATATCTCGAAATATTTCTGTAATACCGCCTTTCTTGCTTTTATTCGAAACATTAGAGACATCAATTTTTTCTGACATCAAAATATTATTATACAGATTAAAATCACTTAAAGAGTTGTCTTGAGTGTATGTGGCCGTTATCTCAGGCAATTCAGATAATTAATTTGATAAAAGCTGACTCTTATTAATAATTGGGGTCAAAATAAAATTAAACTTTACACCATCCATTTTTACTTCTTCGTTTTATTGATTTAATTTCATTCTACCCCAAATTATAGAAGCTATAAAAAAACCTCCAAGATATTCTCAAGGAGGTTTTGAAAATGCTTATCTATAAAGCTTGCTTATATTTAAGCAAGGCACTTAGAAATCACTTCATAAACATCTTTCGACAAATCTTCTGCCAAAATTCGTTCAAGCTCTGCTTTCATTTTTTCACTTAACTCAGGCTGCATTTTTTTCCAGCGGGTAAGAGGTGTGCAAAGTCTAGATGCAATCTGTGGGTTACGTTTATTAAGCAAAATAATTTGATCTGCCAAGAAGCGATAGCCACTGCCATCTTCCTTATGGAAAGCCGCCATATTTTGACCAAACCCACCGAGCACTGAACGTACTTTATTTGGATTTTTAAGATCAAACGCAGGATGCTCCATTAACCCTTTCACTCTAATTAAAGCATCATCACTTTCTTGCCCTGCACTCAACATTAACCACTTGTTCACAACCAAAGGTTCGTTTTTCCATTTATCGTAGAAAGCCGCCAACATGTCCGCGGCTTTTTCATGCTGAGAATGCACTGCAATCGATAAAGCAGAGAATTGATCTGTCATATTATTTGCCGACTCAAATTGCTGGACAACCGCTTGCTGAGCCTCTGCCGAGTCAGTTTCAACCCAATAAGACAAAGCAAGGTTTTTTAATGAACGACATGCGATGTCTTCTGCATTAGCCTGATAAGCGCCTTGGCTTTGGTTGTTTATGTAAAGGCCTTCAAACTCGCTAGACAAAGCATTCGCAAGCTGAGTTTTCAAATAGTGCCGCGCTTGTTTTATCGCAGCTGGGTAAATCGGATTAGCCAACTCAGATAAATAAGCTTGGCTTGGCAAGGTTAAAATCAAAGCCACCATTGCAGGATCTAAACTGCTGTCACCGACCAAAGCCTTAAAACCATCAATCAGCTGAGACTCAATCGACAGTTTTTCCCCAGCGATAGCTTGCCCAATAAGCGCTTGAAGTTCATTCACTGCTAACTGCTGCGCGGAACTCCAACGATTAAAGCCATCCGAATCCGATGACATTAACAACAATAAGTCGGCTGGCGTGTAGTCATAATGCAGTTTCACTGGTGCCGAGAAACCTCTTAATAAAGAAGGCACTGGGCGAGCAGTTAACTCAGAAAACTCGAACACTTGCTCTGATGACGTTAAATGCAATACATGATCGTCGGCTGTGGTTCCATCCAAGGTCGTCGATAACTCGCTACCATTCTGATCAAGCAAACCAACACGAACCGGAATGTACAACGCTAACTTTGTTGGTTGATTAGGCGTAACAGGCGTTTCTTGTTTCATCGTCAATCGGTAAGTTCCAGACGCTGCATCAAACTCATCTGTTACAGTAACCACTGGCGTACCAGCTTGAGAATACCAGCGTTTAAATTGCGTCAAATCAACACCTGAAGCGTCTTGCATCGCGGCAACAAAATCATCGCAAGTCACAGCTTGACCATCGTGTCGCTCGAAATACAAATCTGAACCAGCTCGGAACTTTTCAGCACCCAATAAGGTGTGAATCATGCGAACAATTTCCGCGCCTTTTTCATACACAGTTAACGTGTAAAAGTTGGAGATTTCAATAAAAGAAGCCGGACGCACAGGATGCGCCATTGGACCTGCGTCTTCAGCAAACTGAGCGGTTCTTAAGAAAGAAACATCTTCAACACGTTTCACTGTCTCTGAGTGCATATCGGCCGAGAAAGTTTGATCACGGAAAACCGTAAAACCTTCTTTTAAACTCAGCTGAAACCAATCGCGACAAGTGACACGGTTACCAGACCAGTTATGAAAATATTCATGGGCAACGATGGCTTCCACGCGCAAGTAAGAATCGTCCGTTGTGGTTTCTGGGCTAGCAAGTAAACAGGAAGAGTTGAAGATATTTAACCCTTTGTTTTCCATCGCCCCCATATTGAAGTCATCAACCGCAACGATCATAAAAATGTCTAAATCGTATTCTCGACCGTACGCTTCCTCATCCCAACGCATAGAACGCTTAAGCGCTTCCATCGCGTAATCCACTTTGTCGATGTTGTGGGTTTCTGTGAATATTTGCAGTTTTACATCCCGCTTACTCTGCGTTGTAAAAATGTCATTTTTAACGGCAAGATCACCAGCAACCAAAGCGAACAAGTAAGCCGGTTTTGGGAAAGGGTCATGCCAAACAACAAAGGTTTTACCCTCTTCCGTTTTGCCACGTTCAATTTCATTACCATTAGAAAGCATGACTGGATAGCGCTCTGCATCAGCAATGATAGTCGTAGTAAAAACAGACATAACATCAGGACGATCTAAGTAATAAGTAATATGACGGAAACCTTCCGCTTCACATTGAGTACAGAACATTGAAGAAGAACGGTAAAGCCCTTCTAAACTGGTGTTATTTTGTGGCTCAATCAAGGTTTCACAGGTTAAAACAAATTCGTCAGCTGTTGCCGTAATAATCAGCTTGTTTTCGCTGATTCGATATTCTTCAGGAGGCAATGCGTAATCATCCATTGCCAGACCAATCAGCTTAACGCCTTCTCCACCGTCGAGAGTCAAAGGAACTGTGGATTTACCGTAAGCTGGGTTACGTCGCATGTGCAAACGTGACGTAACTATCGTCACAGCTTCGTCTAGATCGAAAGTCAGCTCAGTTTTGTCAATAAGAAAAGGAGGAACTGTGTAATCTTTCAAATATATCGTTGAAGGTTGACTCTCTTTCATCTCTTTTCTCCTAAAATGTCAGTGTCGCTTGATAACCAGTGTACTTGCGAATATTGATCACCCCTGTGTCGAGCATCCAATATTGGCCTTTTATGCCCATTAAGGTGCCTTCAATCTGAGGTGTTTTCTCAGCGTTAATGCTGGTTATCTTGGTCGGATATTCTAAAACTGGATAGTTAAATTCGTGGGTTTCGTTTTCATCCGATAAATCGGTAATAGACTGTAAGCCAAATTCATTTTGTAACGCGTCTAATCCTTCATAAAGCTGGCCAATTAAACGCTCTTGTTCACACTCAAGATCCATCACAATGGAAGAGCCTTTGAGCATGTTGCGCCAATTGGTTTTATCCGCCACTTCGTTTTTGAACAGTACTTCCACAAGACCAGACATTCTTCGGTTCTCTACACGAAACAATGGCCGAGCCTGTGTTGCGCCCTGATCAATCCAACGAGTAGGCAATTGATCACCACGAGTAATGCCGACTTTTAGAGCCGATGAATTTGCCAAATAAACATAATGACTTTGCATACAATACTTTTCGGCCCATTCTGGTTCCCGACAAGTTCCCAAATGAAAATGACACTTTTCTGGACTCATGATGCAGATATCGCAAGCCGCTAGCTTCCGAAAGCAGTTGAAACAAAAACCTTGGCTAAACGACTTCTTCGTTACCTTTCCGCAGTTTGTACAATGAATGGTTCCATCAATATGCAGAGCGACCTTTTGACCAAGCAAGTCATTCACAGCCACTCGATTAGTACCAAGGTTCAAGTAATAATGCACCTGTTTGTCTTGTACTTCTGTGGACATTTTCTTCAGCGTGCCTTGCAGCATTAATGCTTACCCTCAGGGCCTTCACCAACCCATTTTATGGTTTCATGCTCATTGGTTGATGTCTTGCTATCGCACGCATCATGTACTTTCGTATTGATGTAACCTACTCGATCTTCTTCCGATTTATTGCTGTAGTCGTAGGTGATGACTGCCTGCAAACAAAGCTCTGTTTGTTCTTCTGTTAAACGCACACCATTTGGCCACTTTCCAAGTTCTACTGCCTGTTTTAGGCTGGCATAAACTTCAGGAGACATGTTATCGATCATTTCTTTAAAATTCATTTGCTCTTCTCTCAAGGCTCAAACGAGCTTTTGTTTCATTCGTTTAGCGGTGACGACCTTTTGTCAAAAGCCAATACACAATACATAACCCTAAACCTACTAATAATCCAATACTGTGGGCAGTATTTGCGATGCTACCAAGACCGATCATTTCAGGGAAAGGTGTATAACCAATTCCCAGCCATACAATGAAAAAAACCATTAATTGCTTACTTATCATAGTTGGGAAACTTGTCTTCAAAACTGGCAGCAACCAAGCAAAACCAATCACCCCATAAACTACACCAGACAAGCCGCCAAATAAGGGATAACCACTTATCTCGTATTGCAGAATATTACTCAGCACCGCGACAATAAAGACACCAACAACCCATACAACCGAGCCGAGTATGCGCTCAAGCTTTCGGCCTATATCCCAAATCCAAAGAGTATTAAACACGAGATGCAAAACACTAAAATGCAACAATGTTGGCGTAAAAAGCCGCCAATATTCATATCTGGCCATCACTTCAGATAAGTTATAGAAATAAATTTGACCGTTCCTAACCTCAAAAGCGCTAATGGTAAATTGCCCTACCATATCTAAATTCGCCCCAAGCTCAGTCAAAGCAGCAACAAGTAGAGTCACTAACAGCAAAACGATGGTGACAGGAAACCGTTTAAATTGGGCGATTAAACTCACATTTGAAGATGATGAAACGCTAGAAACATTGGCTTTAGAGTAATCCAATTCTGAAGGAGACTCTTTCCATAAAGCGAAGATTTGCTCTAAAGCAGGAAGCTGACGCGGGTCTCGTAACCAAAGTTCATTATGGCCTTCGTTAAAAATAATTTGATGGGCAATTTTATGGTGCCATAAGGCCTCAGTTAATACCTTGGGATCTTCTGTTTTTTCAAACCGATAAACAAAATACATGGAGCCCTAAACAACCTTACTTTATGACACTTATTAAAAACCTTAGCCAAACGCGTTTTGACTAAGGACGATAACTCGACTGCCAGCCCAATTTATCACGGCAAACATTATAGAAATCATGATTTTTCGGGTGTATTAAGCGGATATTACCTGCTTTCTTGGTAATGTGAATTTCGTCACCAGGAGCCGCCGTGATGTTTAGCTGACCATCACAACTTACGCTTGGATAAGTTAAATTGGATTCACAAACCACAATACGAATAAGGGCGTTAGCATCGATCACTATCGGGCGATTACTTAGAGTGTGCGGGTGCATAGGCACCAATACTAAAGCGTCTAATTTAGGCAATAAAATTGGCCCACCAGCAGACAAAGCATAAGCCGTTGAGCCAGTTGGAGTAGATACGATCAAACCATCTGATTTTTGGTTCATTACGAACTGATCATCAATAAACAGATCAAAGCGAATCATTCGTGCCGATTTACCCGGATGAAGTACTAAATCGTTAAGCGCAATGCCTTCGCCGCTCGGGCGATTCTGACGCTTGATCTTCGCCTCTATCATAAAGCGTTTTTCTTCATGGTATTCACCACGAAAGATAGGATCTAATTCTTCTTGTAGACGGTGAGGAGAAATGTCCGTCAGGAAACCTAAAGTGCCTCGGTTAATACCCAAGACTGGAATATCATAGTTACAAATCGCACGAGCCGCGCCTAGAAAACTACCGTCGCCACCAACGACCATGACCATATCGCAGTTATCGCCTAGCTCTTTTAATGGCGAAGACGACACCTTGATACCAGGCATCATAGCGGCCAGTTCATCTTCCAAAACTGGAATGATGTTTTTTATTTCCAGATACTCCATCAGCTTCTTAACCGTATCTAGAATCTGAGGTTTATCTAATCGAGCAATAATACCAACACGTCTAAAAAGACTCATGCGTCACTCTCTTCCGTCTGTCTATGTAGTAAAACGGCCCATCGGGCAATCTTGTAACGGCTTTATTTTATTAATATAGGTTTTACCTAAGCTGCGCCACTTTAACATGAAGAACCCCATATTCGCCATCTCGTTAGGCCAACGAAAACGGATTACTGGCATCAGAATAACCTCGCCAACCTTGTAAACCACCAGTGTGAATAAATAATGTACGACGGTATGGCCAAGCTCTTTGTTCCATTAATGACAATACAGCAAACATGCTTTTGCTGGTATAAACAGGATCCAATGGCATAGCTGGATTTGTCGCCGCAAAAGATTCAAGAAACGCTAAGAGTGCAGGACTGTGTTTCGCATAGCCGCCTTCGTGACAATCTGAGTGAAAGAATAATCTATGACTATGGTTATCCTTGAGGTCGCCCCTTGCCACTTCATGAGTTTGCTCAATAATTTCATCCCGCTGACCCGACGTGCCTTTTAAAGCACTGAACACATGTAGGTCCGGTGTTGTTCCGTTCGCCAGAAAACCAGCGGCCGTGGTTCCCGTTCCTGCAGAAACAACCCAAGCATCATATTGATCATACGCCGCACAGATTTTCGAAGCCCAGTCTCGACAACCTAATGCTCCTAGCTTTCCTCCTCCACCTTCGGGAACCCAATACACATTTTTGTATTGGTGATTTATCGCTTGAGCAACGTCTGATTGTTCTCCCAACCGATAATCCGACCGTAACGAGGGCCATAACTCCACGCCACAGGCCACCATATCTAACAAAGTAGGTGTAAGTTTCGGCTGTAGCTCACCTCGAACGATGGCAACCGCTTTGAAAGATGTTTGCGCAAGAGTAGCTCCAAAAGCATGCAGATGATTTGAAAAAGGCCCACCAAAAGTAGCGATAACATTGGCATTCTGTCGCTGAGCTTCAACTAAGTGATGTTGAAGTTTATGCCACTTATTCCCAGGCGCTTTTGGATGTTCCAGATCACCACGATAAACATCCATTTCATATTGTGGTTGATAAGTATTTTCAACTAGAAAAGGGAGAGTTAGCGGAAATATTAACGACACCAGACAACCTAATAAAACATCAATAAAATGAAAATAGAGAGTAGCATATTAATCGATAAAAACGCCCGATCCCTCTACCGGGAATCACATGACAAATGAAAAAAGTAAGTTATTTGATCAGTAAATTTCATGTCAGAAATATCCCTATCTATAAGCTTTCTTTGTTAAAATCGGCGCGATCATCATTTATGGAGATGAAACATGATTCCTAAGCTTTCTGAAGTCTCGCCGATTCAGACAAAGTACCTTTCTTTTATTGAACGTCTGAATGCTTCAGGTTTTGCAGGAGACACCAATCCTGATTATGCTAACCGCGTTGTTCTATCAACTGATAACTCTATATATCAAGTACTTCCACAAGGCGTCATTTACCCTAAAAACACAGACGACATTCAGCGATTGATTCGCTTATCTAATCAAAAAGAATTCCATGACATTATACTGAGCCCAAGAGGCGGCGGCACAGGAACCAATGGTCAATCACTCACTGATGGTTTGATTGTCGATTTATCCAAATACATGAACCGTATTTTGGAAATCAATGTAGAAGAAGGTTGGGCCCGTGTTGAAACCGGCGTTGTTAAAGACCAACTCAATAAGGCTATAAAACCTCACGGACTATTTTTTGCTCCAGAATTATCGACCAGTAACCGAGCAACCATTGGCGGCATGATCAACACAGATGCCAGCGGACAAGGCTCTGTCATGTACGGAAAAACACGAGATCATGTTCTATCTCTGAAAACCGTTTTGTTAGATGGAGAGTTACTGGAATCCTTCCCGATTAATGATGAGACACTTGCCAGCATTCAACTCGGCAGCAATTACTCTGCTCACGCTCATCGCACTGTAGACGCTATTCAAAAAAACAAAGCACAAGAAATACAAGACACTTTCCCAGAATTAAACCGTTGCTTAACAGGTTATGACCTCGCGCACATTCGCACAGAAGACGGCTTATTCAATATGAACTCTGTGCTATGTGGTTCAGAAGGAACACTAGGATTCATTGTCGAAGCCAAAGTAAACCTGCTACCGATTCCAACCTATGCGGCTTTGGTTAATATTCGTTACAACAGCTTTGAAGGCTCATTACGTCACGCTCGTGAATTGTTAGCGGTTAATCCAACTTCCATAGAAACTGTTGACTCAAAAGTATTAGGGCTCGCCAAAGACGATATTATTTGGAATTCCGTTGCTGAGTTTTTTCCAGAAAAAACTGGCGAGAATATTCAAGGCATTAACCTTGTTGAGTACACAGATAACGATGAACAAAACCTTGCCGACAGAATCAAAACCTTAACCGATAAATTAGACGCACTGGCAGAACAAGGTGGCAGCAACACTTTGGGCTACACCATCGCTATGGGTCACAGCAATGTGAATAAAATCTGGGCGATGCGCAAAAAGTCAGTTGGCTTACTAGGTAATGCAGAAGGTGAAAAACGCCCTATTCCTTTTGTGGAAGATACTGCTGTTCCACCTGAAAACTTGGCAGATTTCATTATGGAGTTTCGTGCTGTGCTAGACAGTTACGAGGTTCAATATGGCATGTTTGGCCATGTGGATGCAGGTGTACTTCATGTTCGTCCTGCTTTGGACTTAAAAGACGAATCTCAAGAGCCTATGATTCGTGAAATCACTGATAAAGTGGTGGCATTAACTCAAAAATACAATGGCTTACTCTGGGGCGAACACGGCAAAGGCGTACGTTCAGAATACGCGCCTGCTTTTTTTGGAGACTTATACCCAAGCGTTCAACAGGTAAAAGGCGCTTTTGATCCACGTAACCAATTAAACCCAGGAAAAATTGCTACGCCATTTGAACTGGGCGTCGATTTATTAAAAATTGACGAAGTACCATTACGCGGACAATACGATCGACAAATCCCGGTCAAAAACCGCGAACAATTTAAAGAAGGCATGTATTGCAACGGAAATGGCGCTTGCTACAACTTTGATCCTAATGATGCGATGTGTCCTTCTTGGAAAGGCACACGCGACCGCAGACACTCTCCAAAAGGCCGGGCCTCCTTGATGCGCGAATGGCTGCGCTGCATGAGCGAGCAAGGCGTAGATACAGCGAAAACAAGCAAGTCAGTTAAACACAGTAATGCATTGATTAGTTTCTTTCCAAAGTTAAAAAACACCATAGAGAAGCACCGCGGTACTTATGACTTTTCGAATGAAGTTCATGAGTCCATGATGGGGTGTTTGGCGTGTAAATCCTGTGTTGGTCAATGCCCGATCAAGGTTGACGTTCCTGAGTTTAGAGCGAAGTTCCTAGAGCTATACTACAGTCGCTATTTGCGCCCAGCGAAAGATTACTTGATTGGCTCCTTGGAAGTTATGGTTCCAACCATGGCAATCTTTCCTCGTACTTACAATTGGCTAATGGATCGAAAATGGACCAACACTCTCAGTAGCAAATACTTAGGATTAACGGACAACCCTAAACTCAGCAAATACAACCTCAAAAAAGAAATGTCTTTGCGGGGCATCCGCTTAGCAACACCATTGGCAATTGAGTCCTTAAGTTATAAAGACAGATCCAGAGCTGTGATTGTCGTTCAAGACGCTTTCACCAGCTACTTTGAAACTCAACTGGTGCTAGACACTATGGAGCTTTTAAGTCGCTTAGGCTTCCAAGCGTATTTAGCGCCTTATATGCCAAATGGAAAGCCCTTGCACGTTCACGGCTTCATGAGAGCATTCAATAAAACAGCACGCAAAAACTTAGACATGCTACAAAGCTTGTCATTTTATGGGTTGCCCTTTATTGGTATAGATCCTTCAATGACTTTGACATACCGCTCCGAGTATACAAAAGCGTTTGGTCATAATAGGCAAATCCCTAAGATTCACCTGATGCAAGAATGGTTAGCTGAGAAGAAAGATCACCTGACCAAACAGCCATTAATGTGTGAAGGGTCAACGTACCATCTCATGACTCATTGCACAGAAAAAACTAATGCCGCAGGTTCCATCAAGAACTGGCAACAGGTTTACAGTCTTCTAGGCCTTGAACTGAAAGTCGAAAATGTAGGCTGTTGCGGTATGGCTGGCACTTACGGCCATGAAACAGCGAATAAAGACACTTCTAAAACCATCTATGAACTGTCGTGGAAAGAAAAGGTAAACGCCCCAGAGCTAAGCAATAAATTAGTGGCCACAGGCTATTCTTGTCGAAGTCAAGCAAAACGCTTTGATGATGCGAATCTGCCACATCCGATACAAGTACTTTTAAAACACATAAGAGAAGTTGTTATCCAATAAGCCCTCTTTGAGTAAGGCTCAATCTCTTTGAGCCTTACTTTTTTATAATCTCAACAATAAAGAGTAAGGAAAACGTGACATCATGAGCCACCACAACCTATTGCACGACAGTGCAGATGAATTAGGCCCTATTCGCGTTTTTGATGATGGGCAATATCGAGTACTTTCCTTTGCAGAAGGCGATGAACAAAGCCGCATTCGTCTATCTACACCACACGTCCTTCAACATGAATACACTCAAGCCATGACGCTTCCCTTGCTTTTCTCTCAGCCAAAGCGCGTTTGTATTCTAGGCTTGGGCGGCGGCGCTTTGCTTAATGCCTTGTATTACGCGATTCCAAACATACAAATAACCGCCGTAGAGTTACGCCAAGAAGTATTGGATGCAGCACAAATGTACTTCAAATTACCTCAAGGAAAGCGAGTAACCTTAGAAGTAGCCAATGCAACTGACCGTTTAGAAAAAGGCTTGACGAAAAAAGTCGATTTGCTCATGACGGATATCTATAACACGGATGGAATGGATCGTTCCGTTCTACAAGAAAGCTTCATTTCAAACTGCGCTAAGAATATTAAAGAAGATGGCTGGCTGGCTCTTAATTGCTGGAATGATTATAAAAATCATGACGAACTGAACGAGCTTATTAAGCGCCACTTTGTTGACGTCCGAGCGTTGGATACAGGAACAGGAAACTGGGTCATCATTGCTGGTAAAAAGAAAAACCATTCAACTGGCAAAGAGCTAAAAAATAGCGCCCAAAAGATTGGCGCGCAATTAGGCATTCCTTTAACTAAGTGGCTATCACGCCTAACTTCTGTCTGACTCATCATTTGGTTTTCTTGCTTTTCCTTTCTGAAAAGACAAGAAAACACCAAACCTGACCTTTCGTATAGTCATACCTGACCTTTCGTATAGTCATATTTCCGTAAAGAACTGCCCGTAGTATTCATTTTACCAATTAACTATTAGGTAGAAACTTACCATGAAAAATAATCAGGCAGTACTTCCCAACAGAAGTGAATATCAGAACTATATGCAATGGGCAATGGTTGCTCTTTTGGTCTATTTGTTAATTTGCGCTGTTGGCATGATTGGCGGTGGATTTAAAATGGCAACTGGCGGCCATGCAAAAGAATTGTTTGCTTTTGCGAGCAACCCTTTCGCAGGTCTTGTTGTCGGCATTGTGGCGACAGCATTAATTCAATCTTCTTCTACTGTTACGTCTATTATTGTAGGCTTGGTTGCAGGTGGATTACCTGTTGAACTTGCAGTACCTATGGTAATGGGAGCCAACGTTGGTACCTCTATTACCAACACCATTGTTTCTCTTGGTCACGTTCGAGCTAAAGAAGAATTCAAGCGCGCTTTCTCAGCGGCTACCGTACATGACTTCTTCAACCTATTGTCGGTGGCTATTTTCTTGCCACTCGAAATGGCTTTTGGCATTTTAGAAAAACTAGGCGGTTCGTTGTCTGCGCTGTTTTATGGCTCTGGCGATACATCAATTAATAGCTTTAATATCGTTAAATCAGCTACCGCCCCAGTTGTGAATACGGTCAAGAATGCAACTCATTCACTGGGTGATCAAATAGGCGGCGTGACACTTATTCTAATCGGCATCGCACTAATCTTTGTTGCCATTACTATGGTTGGCAAGCTACTGAAAAAATTGATGGTTGGTAAAGCAAAAGACATCATGCATACTGCGATTGGCCGTGGTCCTTTATCTGGTATTGCATCTGGGACCTTAGTAACTATTTTTGTTCAGTCGTCTTCAACAACCACCTCTCTGATGGTGCCTCTTGCAGGATCTGGCGCATTCAGACTAAAAGATATTTACCCATTCACTTTAGGCGCGAATATTGGTACTTGTGTGACGGCCGTTCTTGCTGCCACAGCCGTCACAGGTAATGCTGCTGCGGCATTGCAAATTGCCTTTATTCACCTTACTTATAACATCCTTGGTGTTGTCGTTATCTATGGCATTCCAATGTTGCGTGAATTACCTGTAAAAGCGGCAGAATCATTAGGTGCAACTGCATCAGAAAACAAATTTGCCGCCCTTGCTTATGTGTTAGGTGTATTTTTTATTCTTCCTGCTGTCTGTTTAGGTGTTAGTAGCTTAATTTAATTAAGGGAATTTTTATGAGTAATTTACAAGTATTATCGACTGAAAGATTGAACAAACTGATTGATGAAACTCAACTTACTTTGCAAGAGTTAAAGCAAGAAGTCATTCGTCGTGAGCACATTAAGCAATCCCATGAAATCAAAGACCTAGATCATCACATGACAAGTGCTGAGTTCAATTTGAATAGCATTAAGAACTTCATTGCGTATCTTTTAGAAGAGTCTAAAAAGCATAAGTAATGATGTAATAAAAAAATCCCCCAGCCTTCTTAACAAAGACTGGGGGATTTTTTTATCTAAATTCACTTATAAATTTAACACACTGTCGACCAATGCTTTTGCTTCTTTTTCCAGCTCTGCAAGGTGACATTCCGAAACAAAGCTTTCCAAATAAATCTTATAAACATTCTCGGTACCTGAAGGCCTAGCAGCAAACCAACCATTTTCAGTTGAAATTTTTAAGCCACCAATACCTGCACCGTTACCGGGTGCATGAGTTAGAACACTTTGAATCGCCTCACCTGCAAGTTCTGTTTGTGTGACGTTTTTAGTATCTAATGCTCCCAATATCGCTTTTTGCGCTGGTGTTGCCGCCACATCGATGCGTTTATAAAATGGCTGCCCGTATTTCGAAACTTGTGCATCATAAAGCGTTTGTGGGTCTTTGCCTGTTACAGCCAAAATCTCTGCAGCAAGCAATGCCATGATGAAGCCATCTTTGTCTGTCGTCCAAACACTGGCATCTTTACGCAAGAAAGACGCGCCTGCGCTTTCTTCGCCACCAAATGCCATAACACCGTCATACAGACCATCAACATACCATTTAAAGCCAACAGGGACTTCGCATAAGCGGCAACCTAGCCCGTTCACGACTCGGTCAATCATACCGCTCGATACTAAGGTTTTACCAAACTGGATGTTTTGTGGCCACTCAGCCCTGTGTTGAGATAAATATTCAATCGCCACGGCTAAATAGGCGTTTGGGGTCATTAACCCAGAACCCGCACAGACGATACCATGACGATCATAATCTGGGTCATTACCAACGGCGATATCAAAGTCATCTTTCAACGCCAACAAATTATTCATTGCGTAAGGAGATGAGCAATCCATACGAATACGACCATCTTTATCTAAAGGCACAAAGCGGAAAGTTGGATCAACTTCTGGGTTCACTACCGTAATATCCAAACCGTATTTTTTAGCGATTGGCGCCCAATAATGAATACCAGAACCGCCCATCGGATCTACGCCAATACGGATTTTTGCATCCGCAATGGCTTTCATATCGATAACATTTTCAAGGTCATCAACATAATGATTAATGTAGTCAAAAGACTCGATGAGTGCGCTCACTTCCATTTCTTTCGGTGTAAAACGCTTCACTTCTGTTAAACCATTCTGCAGAAGTGCATTCGCTCTTTTCGCTACCCAATCCGTAATATCTTTATCCGCAGGGCCACCTTTGATTGAGTTGTATTTGATGCCGCCATCTTCAGGCGGATTGTGTGATGGTGTAATGACGACGCCGTCACTTAAATCATTCTGAAGTTTGTTATGAGTCAAAATAGCATGAGAAATAACAGGTGTCGGTGTAAAGCCACCATTTAATTGAACTCGAACCTTAACGCCATTTGCCGTTAAAACGCTCAATACCGTTTGAAATGCAGCTTCAGATAAGGCGTGCGTGTCTTTCCCTAAATACAAAGGGCCAGTGATATTTTGCTCTTTACGGTACTCAGCGATGGCTTGGGAAATAGCAAGAATATGGTCTTCATTAAAACTCACCAATAAAGCACTACCGCGATGGCCAGACGTTCCGAAGCTAACGCCCTCTTCGGGGTTCTTAGCAACGTCTGGTTTTTTAAGGTAATACGCCGTCATCAGCTCAGGAAGATTTACCAAGGAATCATGGGGAGCAAGCTGTCCAGCTTGAGAATGAATTGCCATATTAAAACACCCTATTAAATCATTGAAAAATGTAATTAGTCTCCCTTAAATTAACATGAGTTTCAACGACTTAACCGAATAGCGTGCAAATGATTTGATTATGCTGAGCGTTTAACGCTTTTTCAGGATCAAACTGCCAATTGAATAACTGGCGCCAAACGAAAAAATAACACCTATGTTCCCTGCGTTTAAATCTTCATGATATTTGGCAAAAGCGATGATTTAAAAAAGCATCAACAAAAAATACTTATCGGAAAAGCATAGACAAAATTGTGACCGGCATGACTCGCTTAGTCTATAAATGTGATAACAATAAAGACTAGAAATACCTATAAATTATATCTAGTTTTTCTTAAAAGCATCCATACTATGAGGAAGTGAGTCATTGTTTCGATAGAAGAAAGCTCTGTTTTATGAGATACGTAAGAGCTTCGAATTATCCAATTTGGATCTGACTAAGCGAGTTTATATGGAAAATAACAAGGCATTAATTCTCTCTGGTGGCGGCGCTCGTGCGGCCTATCAAGTCGGTGTATTGTCTGCGATGGGGAAAATGCTCCCTAAAAATACGCCTTTACCCTTTTCTATTTTATGTGGAACCTCCGCAGGTGCACTCAATGCAACCATGCTTGCTACTCACGCCAGTAACTTTTCCAAAGCCGCTTCCACATTAGCTTTTGTCTGGCGCCACTTAACGCCAGATCAAATTTACACAGTGGGCCGTTGGCCTGTGGCGAGCTCTTTAACCAAAACTCTTATTTCGCTGTTTCACAAACACAGTCATGGTTCTTCTATTGCTCTAATGGACAATACGCCTTTAAAAGAGTTACTGAATAATCATCTAGATTTCTCGCGGGTTAATACGGCTATCGAAAATCAACAACTAACAGCATTAGCCATCACTGCCATGAGCTACAGTACAGGTGAGTCAACCACCTTTTTCCAAGGAAAAGCGGACTTAAAAGAATGGCAAGCAAATAGACGAAAAGGCATCAAGGATAATATAGAGATTGAGCATTTGTTGGCTTCCAGCGCCATTCCTATGATATTTCCTGCTCATAAAATACATCAGCACTATTATGGCGATGGGGCAATCCGACAAAAATCCGCCATCTATCCAGCATTACAATGTGGTGCGAACAAACTCTTTATTATTGGCGTGAGTGGCAATCGAAGCCCCAAGCCTTGGTCAACACCAGAGGACAATATTAAACACAGCGCACCAAGCGTGACACAGATACTTGGCCAATTATTAAATAGCGCGTTCATTGATAATCTTGAAGATGACATTCACCAATTAGAAATTATGAACCGTTTAATCAAGGATCTTCCTGAGGAAAAACAGGCTCAGCATCAGTACCTACCAACAGAGACCTTAATCATTTCTCCATCAGAAGAACTTAACGAAATAGCTCATCGTCATATTAGGACATTACCTAAAAACGTTCGAGTTTTACTAAAAGCAGCGGGTGGATCAACCTCTGAGAAAATTAGCTCTGCAGCCAGCTATCTGCTTTTTACTCCAGAATACTGCCGAGCTTTAATAGAATTGGGACACAAGGACGCTATGTGGGAAAAAGACCGCATTTTGGACTTTTTTAATGATTAATATCAGACTAGCTGAGCTAAATTTTAACAGCTCTTTGAGAAACAATACCCTTAGGTTCTGATACCCAAGACATTAAACGCGGCATGTTATTCATCCCCAAGGAACTGCATAACTCAACACTACTAACCTTTTCTGACAAGGTAAGCATCTTCATCTCATCAAGGTAATGATGAAATAAGCGCCTTTCAAGTTGAGCCGTCACCCCTTCGCTCGGCTCAATGATCTCACAATTGCTACCCAGCTCTTTTTCAAACAGAGACTTCACTAAAGGATAATGCGTACAAGCTAGCACCAAAGTGTCTACTTGTTGCTCTAGCATCTCAACACTCAGTTGGTGAATGGTTTGCTCTATTTTTTCTCGAGTTTCTGGCCAAGCATCAATATCAAAAGCCAATGAATCGCTCGACATAATGGACACTTGAGCATCTGCTTTCCACAAGTCAATTAGCTGATTAAGTCGAGAACTGCGAGCGGTAACAGGTGTTGCAAGTACGGCTACTTTTCGTTGTTTACTAATGCTGAAGGCAGGCTTAACCGCTGGCTCAACACCAATCACAGGTAAAGATGTATTTGCTCTTAATGCATCAATTGCAGTGACCGTTGCCGTATTACATGCAACAACAATTGCAGAGGCTTTTTCACCTTCAAAAAAACGTCCTATCTGAATCAACCTATTTTCTAACTGCTCCAAGCTTTTATTGCCATAAGGCGCAAACTCATCATCAGCTAGGTAGAGTAAATCAAGATAAGGGAGTTTTTTATGAATGGCATTAAGAATGGTTAACCCACCAGCACCTGAATCAATCACACCGACTTTCAATCCATCAACTCCATCTAGTGAGCGGTATTTGACTGAACAGGTAATTGAACTGGCTCTCGCTCTAGCTCAACACCGTAGCGCTCTAAAATCGACTGCTTAATTTGAGTTTCAAGATCTAATAAAGCATCAGCACTTTGTTCGGTGTAGTTCACCAATACCAAAGCTTGTTTGTCATAAACCCCAACACCTTTGCTTTTTTTCCCTTTCCAACCCGCTTGATCAATTAACCAACCTGCTGCCAACTTAAAATTATCTTCAAATGCAAAAGAGACCAAATCAGAAAATCGTTTTTTCAACTCATTATGCTGCTCTTGACTGACAATAGGATTTTTAAAAAAGCTACCTGCATTGGACAGCGTCTCTGGATTTGGCAGTTTTTCTGCTCGAACAGCACATACTGTATCGAATACTTTTCTCAGTGTCGGCTCACCGTCAATACGATTCGCCAATCCGCCATAACTTAGCAATAAATCAGCCTGTTTTTTAAGCATCAATTCCACCGATGTAATGATTAACTTATTTTTCCATTTGCCTTTGAAGTGACTGTCTCTGTATGCAAAGCCGCAATCTTTGGCATTTATCCAATAAACATCGCCAGAGGTTTGATCCATCACCTGCACACGAGCTAAAACATCTTTAATTTCAACACCGTAAGCACCAATGTTTTGAACAGGTGCAGCACCTACTGTTCCTGGAATCAACGCAAGATTTTCAATGCCATACCAAGACTGTTCAACCGCGTGCTCAACCACTTGATGCCATTTCTCTCCTGCAGAGACAGTAAGACAGATCAAGTTATTTGGATGCTCGTGAGCTTGCATTCCCTGCAAGCGGTTAATAATCACCAAACCACCGATATGATCAGAAATTAGTAAATTACTGCCACCACCAATCATAGTGACATTAACGTTTGAACGATTCGCCCAAGCCAATAAAACTTTGAGCGATTCACAACTGTCTGCAATTGCAAAGTACTCAGCCTGATAAGAAAAACCAAAAGTGTTGTAAGTAGCTAAAGAAACATCTTTCTGAATACTTGCTTCAACCGTTTGTACAAGAGAATCATCTGTATTAAATGGCATAATAATTAACGGTATGTATTGTCTTTAGAGTTAATGTGGAGCACGAATGCATTGGCGATGTCTGTTAGGTGTTCTCTCATGAAAGCAAAGCCTTCTGTGCCGCCATAATATGGATCATCCACTTCACCAAAGTTAGCAAGCTCATTAAACTCACCAAACATCACAACCTTGGCAGGACTATCCTCTGGTTGAATTTTACAAAGGTTTATTAGGTTCGCTCTGTCCATTGCAAGAATCCAATCAAATTCGTGGAAGTCTTCCACACTAACCTCACGGGCTTTTTGCCCACTGATATCAATACCAACTTTTTTCAAAGCCGATATAGAGCGAGAATCTGGAGGGTTGCCAACGTGATATGCCGCTGTTCCAGCGGAGTCCAGCTCTAAATACAACTTTTGAGTGGTGGCAATTTTTTCTAAAATACCCTGTGCAGCTGGCGAGCGACAAATATTGCCCAAACAAACAGTGAGTACTTTAAAAGATTTCATTTTACAGTGCCTGACTCAAGACGTTCATCCGCTGTTAACGTGCGCGCTTCTGTCTCAAGTAAAACGGGAATACCATCACGAATAGGATACGCCATCCCGCCTATTTTACTAATCAATTCATTACCCTCTTTATTCAGTGACAAAGCTGATTTCGTAACAGGGCAAACGAGGATATCTAATAACGCTTTATTCATCTTGATTACCTACTTTAATAAGGTTTAATTTTTCTAAAAAATCTTGTTGGAAAGATTCTGGTAAAACCAACGAAACAGGTAAATACCAAAGGTTCGGATTTAATAAGGCTAAACTTTGGCACTTCACAGCGTCTTTTTCTGTCATTACGACATTTCCTGTCTCTGGAATGTCGGATTCTTTAAACGAATGATGATCTGAAAACCATTTATGGGTCGTATTATTTTCTGCTAACCCTAATGCAGTCAAGGTATCTAAGAAACGCTGTGGATTACCTATTCCTGCCATAACATGCCATTGTTCATCAGCTGTAAAAGCGGCTTTGGAATTCAAAGAGCGAAGTCCATCTAATGACAATAAACGTGAGGACGTCAAACAAGTTAGAACAACTGGCAGGTTTAATTTGGTGAGCGGATCTGTCATCTGCTCTGAAATGCTCATAATAAAATCGACCTCAGCAAGCCGCTCAGCGGGCTCACGCAATGGCCCAACCGGTAACAACTGACCATTGCCCACTCCACGTTTTGCATCAAGCATGGCAATTTCGATGTCTCGATTAAGCTGATAATGTTGCATGCCGTCATCACTGATAATGATGTTTACGTCTGTAGTATTCAGTAGATGCTGAACGGCTTTATCTCTTTGAGGAAACACCACCAAGGGACAATGAGTTTGACGAGCCAGCATAACAGGTTCATCACCAACAGCACTGGCAAGACTATCTGAAGACACAGCGGTTGGCGCGTTAACTTTCACGCCATGCCCTCTGGAAACAATCCCAGGGCGATAACCTTGTTCTTTTAATAGCTTGCAAATCGCCACAACCATAGGCGACTTACCCGTTCCTCCCACACTAATATTACCAATAACAATAACGGGCACAGGAGCACGATAGGAAGGATTCGTCTGTTGTAAAAAGCCAGTACGTTTCTGTTTTACTAACTTCTTAACCAAAGGTTGTATCGGTTGGAAAATATGCGTCCAACCGCATTTGCCGTACCAAGACCGATTGATAAGACGCTCTAAGCTCACTGCTTTGGCTCTTTCTGTGCTGTATGGGCCAATTTAGTAATGCCTAGCGTCGCAGCGGCATCATATACTCTTAGCACCATGTCGTAAGAGGCTTTCGCATCGGCAGTGATGATTAACGGTTTTGAGCTATCACCTCTGGTCACTTCTTTTAAGCCTTGAACCAAGGTGCTGACTCTTTCATTAATCAAAGTTTGTCCATTGATGACATATTGGCCGTCAGCCGTAATAACGAGCTCAACATTCTGAGAAACATCAGATCTGGGGGCGTTAGAAGTAGCCGTTGGCAAATCAATCGTTAACTCGGTACTTTGGTTAAACGTTGTACTTACCATGAAAAAAATCAACAGTAAAAAAACGACATCAATCAAAGGAGTTAAGTTGATTTGAACGTCATCGATTTTTTGACGACGAAATTTCACTGTGCTGCTCCTGATTTGCTTTTGTCGCCATGAAGCGCATCTACCAACTTGGTCGATTGTTGCTCCATTGTCACAACCAGCACATCGATTTTACGACTGAAAAAGCGGTGAAATATTAACGCAGGAATCGCCACACCTAAGCCTGCTGCCGTGGTTAATAACGCCTCAGAGATACCTCCAGCTAAAAGCGCTGTATTGCCCGCACCATTTTCCATTAACACAGCAAACACCTTGATCATGCCGACAACGGTTCCAAGTAAGCCTAATAAAGGAGAAATGGCAGCTATAGTTCCCAATGTGTTCATAAAACGTTCTAGCTCGTGAATAACATGACTCGCAGCTTCTTGAACGCTCTCTTTCATGGCACTGCGTCCATGCTTTGAGTTTAATAATCCTGCCGCAAAAATCGAAGCCAAGCCCGTTTTTGATTGCATTGAGCGGATATAATCGAGTGTCATTCTGTCGTCACGTAAACGGGTCATTACCTCACTGAGCAGTCCATTTGGCACCACTCCTGATTTACGTAACGTCCAAAAGCGCTCAAGGATAATGGCCAACGTTAGGATTGAACAAGCCATTAACGGCCACATGAAAAAACCACCAGTTTGAATAAAGGCTAACACTTCAATCTCCAATTTAAGTTTGCAAGTAATTTACCACACTCTCTAACTTTTCTACACGCTTGCAAGTGTCAGATTTTAAGAGAAAAAATGAATATATACAGTTCGAATGTCTTAATGTAATTCTATTGTCTTGAAAATAAAAATTCAGCGATTCACCAGAAGAAACTAACAGCCAATTCACATTCAGTGCTTTTAGCATCGACTGAATATTTTTAGGCGGTGGTCTTTTAAAAATTATCCAATCTATTTCATGCTGTAATAAGGATTGAGGCGTTAAAGAAGACATCGCATTTGGCGCCAAGATGTAGCGACCTTTGATATTGTCTCCCAAGTAACCATTAAACAGTAATTTACTCAAATCTCCTCCAGCCCAAGTATCCGTTATCAGTGAGTTAACTCTGTTTTTAACTGCCAAGATATTTGCTTTATTTTCTATCTGAATATCTGCTTTATGAAGGTGAAGCCACACAGGTGAAAACAACACACACCAAATCACCAGCACACTCAACATCCCTCTTTTTAAGGGGCTTTGATACACCCAATAAGCAACCAATAAGAGCATAATTGTTCTTGGAATGGTTGAGGAAAAGTGATCGAAATAAAAAACAGGGGCAGTAAAAGCGGCCCATTCCCAAAAGCCCTCAATGTAACCAAGACCGTAATCTAATATTTGATAACTGTGTAGGGTTCCAAAAATCAAAACCTCAAAGCAAGCCATCATTCCCCACGGAAACCATATAACGCCCGCTACAGGAATAAGGAAAACATTCATCAAGATGGAACTGCTTGAAATCCCTTCCTGCCAACCCAGTATCAGCACCATAGATGCCGTACTTAGCATCACTTGTAATATCAGCAGCCGAGATAATTTCGTGGATAGCTGACAGAAGCCAATCAATAAATACACCATACTAAATGACAACCACAGGCCAGGACTTAATATGGATCTTGGCTCAACCAATAATACAAGCCATAAAGCAAACGTAATGATGCCATAAGGAGACACTTTTAACGCCAACATACGAGCACACATATAAACACTTAACATGATCGAAGCTCTTATAACTGGCTCTCCCCAATTTGTTATATAAGCGAAAAACAATAATAGAGGCTCGATTATGACGAAATCACAGTGCCATCGACTTAAACCTGCCAATAACAATTTATCTGGGCAAAATTGCCAAACACATCGACTCAACAAACGGCCAATCACAAATATGAAGCCTGTATGCAAGCCAGAAACTACAAATAAATGCGCCAAACCTAAGACTCTAACAATCCAAGTGTCCCTTTCACTCCAAAGGTCATTCACCCCAAGCAACAAGGCCTTGGAAAAACGCCAAGATGAAAAGCCCTGCATTGCATTATCCAATCGGGCTAGCAGCCACTCTCTTGGCTCAGGGACGTTACTTATTTGCAACCTGTCAAGATCAGAGCTTTCAAAGCGAACGTCAATTTGAGCAAGCTTTCTTTCTACATACAGCTTACGTTGCCATGGCGTACCATTTTTTTCAGGCCAAATAACCTTTTTAATCACACCATAAATTAGAGGGTTGCCAAGACTGTTAAAAAACAGGTTATCGAAAGACGAAACAGGAATAAGATTGAAATGCTCAAATGTTTGGCGGGAGCCGTCTTTCAGGAAAAACACTAAATTAACGTCATACTGTCTTGCTTTATTATTTGCCTGCAAAACCTCTGTTGACCTTAAGTAAATTTCTTCACGCTCTACATTTACCCCAAGCTTTTGTCCTGAAAATAATGACAAAGGCTCTGTCGCCGAGAACTCATGAAAAACAATTGAAATAAAGGAGATAAGTGTCAAACATGTCACTATTAACCCTTTTATACGGATTAAGTAGAGACACACTAGAATGATATAAGTAGAATACAACCATAAATACTCTACTGGCACCAAAATGGCGCCCACGAAGATGGACAAACTACTTAGTAACATCAAGACCTCCATGTCTTAAAGTGCTAACTTATTTTTATCTGATTATGCCGAAAAATCATCTAAGAAAATTCATACCTAATCCAGAAAAGCTTAAAAAGAGTAAAGTCTTAGGTATTTTAGGCTCCCAGATTTATGCCGCCAATCTATGGCATTTAAACAGAAAATCTGTAGCAAGAGGTTTTTTTAACGGCTTATTTTGGGCCTTTATTCCCATGCCATTTCAAATGCTGGCATCTGCCCTTCTCGCTATCCCAATGCGTGCAAACATTCCATTGTCGATTGCACTCGTATGGATTACTAACCCATTCACCATGCCTTTTGTTTTTTATTTTAACTATAAGTTTGGCAGCTTTATACTAGGCACCCATGATAAGAAACATTTCAAACTGTCCATAGAATGGATATGGGACAAGATGGAGCACATCTGGCTTCCGCTTTATGTGGGCTCGGTCATGTCAGGCTTAATTGCTGGTGCGATTGGTTATGCTTTGATTATCATTTTATGGCGCTTTCATGTAATCAAGCGCTGGAAAGAACGTCAATTACGCGCGAAGAAATAAAAAAGGCCAAAGCAGTTAACCTCGGCCTAAAATAACAATTCAAGAGAAACACTTCCCTTCTCTAGCAATATCCAAACATGAATATCACTTTAAAGTCTGTAGTGCTCCTTTAGATAAACGATAAGCTGAATCCATCCAACCCAACATTTTTTCGTCGTGAGTCACAATAAGGAACGCCATGTTATAGGTGACTTTCAACTCATTGATCAAATTCTGAATATCCAATGAGGTCGTTTCATCTAAGTTACCCGTTGGCTCATCCATTAGGACAAAAGCCGGACGATTAGCCAAAGCTCGAGCAATAGCAACACGCTGCCTTTCACCACCTGATAATTGTGATGGTTTATGATGCAACCGATCCTTTAGACCAACTTGACTCAATAATTCCTCGCCTCGTTTCTTTGCTTCACTCTTATTTATCCCAGCAATCCACATGGGCATTAAGACATTTTCTAAAGCAGAAAACTCAGGCAACAAATGGTGGAACTGATAAACAAAGCCCATCTCAGAGTTTCGCATTTTAGAGCGCTTAGCGTCTCTCATACTAGACCAAGAAACTTGCGCTAGCTTCACATCCCCTGTCGTAGCTAAATCTAATCCAGCTAATAAATTCAAAAGTGTTGTTTTACCAGAACCAGACGCACCAACAATGGCACAGGCTTGGCCTTTAAGAAGTTTAAAATCAATGGATGTAAATACATCAATGGTTTGCTTACCGTCCTGATACTGTTTAGAAAGCGATTGGCATTCTAAAACGATGTCATTATTCATAACGCAATGCCTCCGCTGGTTCTACTTTTGACGCCCGCCAAGCCGGATATATGGTTGCAGCGACTGTCATAATAAAGGCCGATATTACAATCAATTCCACATCTGACCATTCAAGCTGAGAAGGAAGGTAATTAATAAAGTACACATCTGAACTTAAGAACTGAACGCCCAACAAGGTTTGAAGGCCAGCAATCATCTCACTGACATTTAAAGCAAGCGTAACACCTAAAATCACACCGATTAATGTTCCAAGCATGCCAATAAAGATACCCTGAACAATAAAAATCATCATAACTTGGCTGGATGTAAGCCCCATGGTTCTAAGAATGGCTATGTCGTTACGCTTATCCGTTACCACCATTACCAAGGTAGAAACGATATTAAAAGCAGCAACAGCAACAATCAGCAGTAATAACAAACCAATCATGGTTTTTTCCATTTGAATCGCTTGAAATAAATTTCCATGAGTTCGAGTCCAATCACTGACTCGGTTCTGACCAGGTACTTCTCTGGCAATATCCCAAATACGAGAAGAAGCTACAAACAAATCATCAAACGAAATACGCAGTGCTTCAACTGAATCCTCACCGTAACGCTTTAACTTCGCTGCATCTTGAATATTAATATAAGCCAAACTACTGTCTAATTCAGCACCCACTTCAAACGTTCCCACTAAGGTGAAGCGTTTTAAAACAGGCGCAACACCAACAATCGAAACATTGGCTTTAGGCAAGATCGCCGTAACTTTATCGCCAATCTGAACCCTGAGCATTTTCGCTAATTGAGCACCAAGCACTATACCAAATCGAGTGTCATTAAGTGCATTTAACGACCCAGAAGCCATGTTCTCATCAACAATTGAGACCTTCTTTTCCATTTCTGGATTGATGCCATTAAGAATTGCGCCGTGAACACTGGCACCGGATTGAAACATGACTTGCGCTTGAATATTTGGCGCGACACCAACAACATCTGGCATTTTACTGACAAGCTCTGCCGTTGATCGCCAATCTTCCAATTCCGGATTTCCCCACAAAGTAGCGTGAGGCACCATACCTAAAACCCGCTGACGTAATTCTCGATCAAACCCATTCATTACAGATAAAACGGTAATCAGCACCATTACACCCAGCGCTAGACCTGCGATAGAAGAAAAGCTAATAAACGAAATAAAATGATTTGAGCGTTTTGCTCGCGCATAGCGCAAACCAATCGCGATAGGTAGGAAATTAATCAATGTATATCCTTGCATGGCATTTGTTTGACAAAAAAGGGAGGAAAAAACCTTTCCTCCCTTATGGACAAAATCGCCAATCTAAAACTTAAGCGTCGAAATCGATGCCTATGCGACGACCAACATCTTCATAGGCTTCAATCACACCACCTAACCCCTGACGGAAGCGGTCTTTATCCAGTTTCTCTTTCGTTTCGGCATCCCATAAGCGACAACCATCAGGAGAAAATTCATCTCCAAGTACAACTTCACCTTTATATAGGCCAAATTCTAACTTGTAATCAACCAGAATCATGCCGCCTTCAGCAAAAATCGCTTTTAATACATCATTCACCTTGTATGTAAGCTCTTTGGCTTTAGCAAGATCATCAGTTTTCGCCCAACCAAATGACTCCACATGAGATTCGTTGATCATTGGATCGCCCAAGGCATCATCCTTAAGGAATAATTCAAACGTTGGTGGTGTTAAAGTAATGCCTTCTTCAACACCTAAACGACGACATAAGCTGCCTGCAGCGACGTTTCGAACAACACATTCAACTGGCATCATGTCTAAGCACTTAACCAACGATTCTGTATCACTCAACAGTTTTTCAAAGTGCGTAGGAATGCCTGCTTCCTGCAACTTTGTCATGATAAAAGCATTAAACTTGTTATTTACCATGCCTTTACGGTCAAGCTGCTCAATGCGCTTACCATCAAATGCAGAAGTGTCATCACGAAACACTAGAACCATTTTGTCAGGATCATCTGTACGAAATACAGATTTTGCCTTACCTGCATACAGCTCTTGTCGTTTTTCCATTGGAAAATCTCCGATTATGAGGGGTTAATCTATTTTACTTTAAAAAACGTTGTACCAAATGGAACGAAGTCACTTCAGGAAAATCCATTGAAGAAACATCAATCACTAAGAAATCACCTGCTTTTTGGTGTGTAATTTCATAAGAGTATTCACGCTTGTCCCAATTTACATCGTCTAAATTACGACGATATACATTGAAGAGTTTTTGCTTCTCGCCATTTCCAGTTGGAATATTAAAGTCAATAATATCACCAATACGAGCAACGTCTTCAGGCTTCACTGGAGCAATTTTGCTTTCAGCGTCAGGCATGATGTAAAAACCAGCGGTTTGAAGTCGTGCTTCCAATTCTGCAGCGGAAAGTTTTTTGTTCAAACGAACCGCGAAAATACCGCGGTGGTTGACCCAAACAGGGAAATCAGATGTATCACCACGATTAGACAAATACGCCGATGATTGATTCAGCTGACGACCAATTGTCCCCCACAAACGTACTGCGATTGTGTATGTGTCATCGCTTACTTTTGGCGTCATCCAATCACTTGGTTCCGCATCACCTTCTTGCTCATGACGAAGCTGCATAGTGACAAGGGTTTTACCTTCTACTTCGCTAAACTTAAATGAGAAGACAGATTGGTCAGGATACACTCGTGTTATTTTGCTCCACAATGACGCCCACCAACCTTGTGGGTCAAAATCAAAAGGAACAGAAATAATTTCATCTTCTGTTTGAGAACGGACTGATTGACCAGCGCCATACAGTGCCGCGAGGAAATCTGAAACAATGCGTTTTGTTTGTGCTTTCGATGCAGGAACAAGCCATTCAATCGACTGCTCAGTTTCAGTCATTCCAACGGCAACCATTGGATAATAAATAAACTGAGCTCTTGGCGTTTCAAAAGGTGTAACAGACTCTAAATCAGCAATTCTGTCTTCATTCGGAATGACTAATGCATCTTTCGATGGCAAAGAGCCTTCAGGCGACTGCAACGAATTAGAAACCGCTCTTTCATTTTGATAATCATTAGAATGGTCCGTATAGAAAAGGCTACAACCAGACAATAGAGCTAAGAAGCTAATTTGGGAAAGGATTAATAAGATTTTTTTCATACTAACAAAACTCCAGCTTGGACCATAGATTCTCTAACAGCAGAATGATATTGCTCAGAAAGAGGGGTTAATGGTAAACGAATACCTTCACTACACAAGCCCAATTGGCTGCAGGCCCATTTCACAGGAATAGGGTTCGATTCTAAGAATAAGTTCTTATGCAATAAAGCAGCCGTAGCGTCTATTGCTTTCGCCTGCTCTGCATCACCTAATAATGAAAATTCCGCCGCTTTTGCAATGATTTTTGGTGTAACATTGGCCGTTACGGAAATATTACCTTTACCGCCCAATAGCATAAGCGCAACAGCAGTAGGATCATCGCCAGAATAAACGGCAAAATCTTCTGGTACAGCGTTAATCAAAGCCTCGCCACGCTCTAGATTTCCAGTAGCATCTTTTACTCCGACAATGTTTCTAATAGCAGACAATCTAACAACCGTGTCATTTTGCATATCACACATCGTACGACCAGGAACATTATAAAGAATTTGAGGAATATCTACGGCATCAGCGATGGCTTTAAAATGCTGATATAAGCCTTCTTGTGTCGGCTTGTTGTAATATGGCGTCACAAGCAAACACGCATCAGCGCCGGCTTCTTTAGCACGTCGAGTTAAATCTATTGCTTCATGTGTCGCGTTGGCACCTGTTCCTGCAATTACAGGAACTCGGCCGTTTACAGTCTTAACAACCTGACGAATAACATTGGCATGCTCTTCATGAGTCAATGTTGAAGATTCACCGGTTGTGCCTACGGCAACGATGCCGTGGGTACCTTCGTTGATATGAAACTCTATAAGATCATCTAATTTTTTAGTATCTACAGCGCCATCTGGTGACATGGGTGTGATAAGCGCAACTAAACTACCTGTGATCATTTCGAGTCTCCGATAAAATTATAAACGCGCCTATAGTAACGCCCAGACTCCGCTTTAACAATAATTGAGAGGCGTAAAGCGAGCGTAAATGGGGAAGATTTTTCAATCGAGAAGATTTTTGCCTTATGTCTTGCTAAGCTAATAATATTTCAATCGTTTTTTAAAAAATTTTCATTAAAAAAGAGTAATTTTATGACTATCGAAGTAGGACAAATCGCTCCAGATTTTACCGCCAAAGACCAAAATGGCGACTCAATTACATTGAGCCAGTTCAAAGGTAAAAAAGTGGTTTTATATTTTTACCCAAGAGACAACACCCCCGGCTGCACAGCCCAAGCCTGCGACTTACGTGATCACTACCAAACTTTACTAGACCAAGGCTTCATTGTTCTTGGTATCAGCACAGACACAGAAAAGAAGCACCAGAACTTTATTGCTAAATATGATTTACCTTTTCCATTAATCGCCGACACTGAAAAAGAAGTTCATGAATTGTATGGCACATGGCAACTAAAAAAGTTCATGGGGCGCGAATCAATGGGAACAGTAAGAACCACTTTTATCATTGATAAAGATGGTAAAATCGAAGAAGTTATTAGCAAAGTAAAAACCAAAGAACACGCCGCACAGATTCTTAAGTAAGCTTTCTTATGATTTTCAAACAATGACATCAAACAAAAAGGTTCAACCATGATTGAACCTTTTTTATTCTCTTTTCTTTATTTTAAAAGACCAATCATTGTCTCGTTAAACGATCGTTACCCAAAGCTACGGGCTCAGAAGACCGATAAGGGTTAATATCCAACCCACCTCTTCTCACATAACGAGCATAAACCGTTAAGCTTTCTGGTTTACATCGGCGCATGATGTCGATAAAAATTCGCTCCACACATTGTTCATGAAAGTCCGTATGTTCACGGAACGAAACAATGTATTTCAATAAGCTTTCATGCTCAATTTTTGACCCTTTATAATCGATGGAAACTGAACCCCAATCTGGTTGATTTGTTACTGGGCAATTGGATTTTAGCAAATGACTGACCAAACGCTCTTCAACTATTCCTTTCCCAATAGTTAGTAGATCTGCATTCGGATGATATTCATTCACTTCAACATCCAGCTCATCAATACAATAATCTGGCGTCAATACAACCAAAGAAGAGACTGATTCAAGGTTTCTGATAATCACTGTCACATTGGCTTTTGCAGCCTTTGACAAATCTTTTTCAAGTAGAGCTTGAACTTCTTCAACAGAGTCATATCGCATTTGATTAAGTGAATTCAAATACAACTTAAAAGACTTAGACTCAATAATATTTGGCGAATCGCAAGGTAAACGAAACTCAGCCAAAGCCACAACTGGTTTGCCTTTTAGATTCAACCATGACACTTCATAAGCATTCCAAACGTCTTCACCATAGAAAGGTAATCGCTCAGATTCAATATCCATTTCCCGCCACTTATCCACCCTTGCGATAGGGTAAAGCAAACTTGCATCATATTCAGAAACATACTCAGTTTGCTGACCTAAAGGTAAAAAACCCATACTATACTTTCCTCAATTACGAATGCCTTTGCCCTGATTCAGTAAACGCAAGCTATACCAAAACAACACAGCGATAGATACACCAATAATGATCAATGCCCAGTAAACATTGATATCTGACACACCAAGAACCCCATAACGAAAAGCGTTAACCATATAAAGCACAGGATTCAAAAGAGAGACCGATTGCCAAAAATTTGATAGCAGATCAATAGAATAAAAAACACCTCCAAGATAAGTTAGCGGCGTTAAAATAAAAGTAGGAACAATCGACACATCATCAAAACTCTGAGCGTAGATCGCATTCACAAAACCACCTAACGAAAACATAATCGCTGTTAAACACACAACAAATATCGTCATAAACACATTTTCTAGCGATAAATGAGTGAAAAACAACGACAAAACAGTTACAACTAACCCAACCAATAAACCACGCGCAACACCGCCCAATACATACCCAACTAAAATGACCCAATTAGGCGTGGGCGACACAAGCAGCTCTTGAACACTGAGCTGAAACTTAGCCGAGAAAAACGACGACGAGACATTCGAGTAAGAGTTCGTGATAACCGACATCATAATCAGACCCGGAACTATGTACTCCATATAACTGAAGCCGCCCATTTGGCCAATTCGATCGCCAATCAAATTACCGAAAATAGCAAAATACAATGTCATGGTAATCGCAGGCGGCAACAATGTTTGCGGCCAAATACGAGTAAAACGACGAATCTCTTTGATTAAAATAGTATAAAAAGCAATCCAAATTTCTGAGTTTTTCATCTAATTAGCCTTTGATTAATTTCACGAAGAGCTCTTCGAGTCGATTGGATTTATTACGCATACTTAAAACATTAATCGACATCTTATCCAATGCGTTAAAAATCGTGTTCAATGACTGCCCTTTTACCACCTCAATCTCCAGAGAAGTCGCATCTTTAGAGGTTGAAATAGCAAAGCCTGATAATGTCCAATTTTCTGGCAAACTAGCATCAAGATCTAAAATGAAAGTTTCTTGATTTAGCGTTTTAAGCAACTTTTTTACACTTGTGTTCTCAACAATCTCTCCGGCATTAATAATGGCGATATTGTGACACAACTGCTCAGCTTCTTCTAAATAGTGAGTCGTTAAAATAATCGTCGTCCCTTGTTCGTTTAGCTGCTTAATGAATTCCCACATAGAGCGACGAAGCTCAATATCCACACCCGCTGTTGGCTCATCAAGAATCAGCACTTCAGGCTCATGTATTAACGCCCTAGCAATCATCAAGCGACGTTTCATACCACCAGATAACATACGGGATTGAACATTTCTTTTTTCCCATAAATCTAGTTGTTTTAAATACTTTTCAGCACGTTCAACCGCTACTGAGCGACTAATGCCATAAAATCCAGCTTGAGTAACCACAATATTGAATACTGTCTCAAAAACATTAAAATTGAACTCTTGAGGAACAACACCTAAATGCTTTTTAGCAGTTGCAAAATCTTCATCTATATCCGTGCCAAAGATGGACACCTTGCCCGACGTTTTATTCACCAAAGAACACAGAATTCCAATCGTTGTTGACTTACCTGCACCATTAGGTCCAAGCAAAGCAAAAAAATCACCTTTATTTACTTTTAAGTCCACGCCTTTTAATGCTTCAAACCCACTTTCATAACGTTTTTTAAGGTCACTAATTTCAATTGCATATGTCATAATTAACACTCTCGTACGGCGATGCCGACTAATATAATTATTTACTTAATAGGGTTTTACGTGGAATCACGCACACAATATATACTTGATGCCTTTGCTGATTTACGACAGCGAATTGCAGAGCACGCTCCTTTTGATCAAACAGACTTAGCAGAAGAGGAGCTGGACTTTCTAGAAAAATGGGATCTGTTAATCAAAGATATTGAAGCAAACACTCACGATTATACTTTTCAAGCCCAAGAGATACTGTCACGTTTTATAAGATGCTACGCCAATTTAGTCCCACTGATTAAACGAGAGCTTTTATGGTTCAACGGTGGTGAATGCTTGCATTTCTTAGGTGATGAAGAAATCACGCTTTATCAAGAAATGGAAGAGCGTTTATACGAACTAGATAGCCAAAATAAAAGCTACAACATTTCCGAAGAAATTAATGCTCTGCGCGGCACACCCACTCAAATCCATTAATACATTAAATGGGCGGCTGACTGCATCCGCCCATTTACACCTTAATCGACCTTTTTGAAGACTAAAGTTCCGTTTGTACCACCAAAACCAAACGAGTTATTCAATACAACATCGATTTTTCGTTTCTGCGGTGTTCCTGGCACATAATTCAAATCGCAGCCTTCGCCCTGCTCTTCTAAATTAATCGTCGGTGGAGCCACCTGATCTCGAATAGCCAAGATCGAGAAAATAGACTCTACAGCGCCCGACGCACCAAGCAAGTGACCAATCATTGACTTGGTCGAACTGATTGCAACATCCGCGGCATCTTCAGCCATCAAAGATTTCACCGCCTGAGTTTCTGCTAAATCTCCTGCAGGAGTAGATGTACCATGAGCGTTTATATAATCAATATGCTCAGGTTTTAGATCAGCATCTCTTAATGCGGCACTCATTGCCGCTGCTGCACCTTCACCACCTTCTGGCGGCGCAGTCATGTGGTGTGCATCATCGCTCATACCAAAACCAGCAAGCTCTGCGTATATTTTTGCACCACGAGCAACAGCATGCTCATATTCTTCTAAAACTAAAATTCCAGCACCATCTCCCATTACAAAACCATCTCGGTCTTTATCCCATGGGCGACTTGCTGTTTTAGGATCATCATTGCGAGTAGACAGTGCTCTAGCTGCGCCAAAACCACCAATACCTAAAGGAGTAATTGCCATTTCGGCACCACCAGCAATCATGACATCAGCATCGCCATACGCAATCATGCGTCCAGCCATACCAATATTATGAGTACCTGTTGTACAAGCAGTCACAATAGAAATATTAGGGCCTTTAAAGCCAAAGCGTATTGCGACATGACCAGAAATCATATTAATAATCGCGCCTGGTACAAAAAAAGGAGAAATACGTTTTGGGCCCGATTCATTCAATAGCTCTAGGTTTTTCTCAATCATTGGCAAACCACCAATGCCTGAACCTATCGCACAACCAACACGGCTTAAATCTGTTGTGGCCGCATTTAGGTTAGCGTCCTCTAATGCTTGCACAGATGCGGCAATGCCATATTGAATAAAAAGATCCATTTTGCGAGCTTCTTTTACACTCATATATTGAGTGGCATCAAAATCATGCACTTGAGCTGCAAAACGAGTGGAAAATTGGCTAGCATCAAAACTGGTGATCTCTGACACACCACTTTTGCCTTCTAATATGTTATCCCACGTATCTTTCACATTATTGCCAAGGGGTGTCACCATTCCCATACCTGTGACTACAACCCGACGACGAGACATAAGACTCCTCCAGCCATTCGCCTTCAATTCTGAAGAGCTATTAATAAGAAAAGCCGCTGTAATAGAATACAAGCGGCTTTTCGGGAAACTCAGTAAACCAATATCTTACAAGTTAGCGTTGATGTAGTCGTTCGCTGCTTGTACAGTAGTGATTTTTTCAGCTTCTTCATCAGGAATCTCAGTATCAAATTCCTCTTCAAGAGCCATAACCAACTCTACAGTGTCTAGGGAATCTGCACCTAAATCATCAACAAAAGATGCAGAAGCAATAACGTCTTCCTCTTTAACACCTAGTTGTTCACATACAATTTTCTTAACGCGTTCTTCAATGCTACTCATTAGAAGTTCCTACTTTACTCATTAACAGCTCAGTGTGAGCAATTATAATATTCGATAACCTAAAAGGCATGATTCTATACATCAACCGGAGACGTATTTTCGTTGAATTAAATATAAAATTCAACTCAAATTACGACATATACATACCGCCATTGACATGTAATGTCTCACCGGTGATGTAAGCAGCGCCTTGCGACGCTAAAAATGCGACAGCAGCCGCAATTTCTTCTGGTTGACCAAGGCGCGAAGAAGGTACTTTTTCAACCAATTTCGCTTTGTGCTCTTCTGGAAGCACCTTAGTCATATCCGTTTCAATAAATCCCGGAGCAACACAATTTACTGTAATACCACGAGATGCAATTTCTGCAGCCAAAGAGCGACTAAAACCTTCTAGTCCAGCTTTTGCAGCAGAGTAATTTGTTTGCCCGCCGTTACCCATAGAGCCAACAACAGAACTAATGCTAATCACACGACCAAATTTTGCCTTGGTCATGCCACGTAGGCAAGCTTTTGTGACACGAAATACTGAAGTAAGGTTAGTGTTAACTACTTGTTCCCACTCATCTTCTTTCATTCGCATCATAAGGTTGTCACGAGTAATACCCGCATTATTAACCAAAATTGTTGGCGCGCCAAATTCTGCAGCAATTTCTTTTACAACAGTATCAACAGATTCACTTGATGATACATCTAGAACCCAACCTTTGCCTTTATCGCCTAAGTATTCGCTAATACTCTGCGCACCAGACTCGCTTGTAGCCGTACCAATCACAGTAGCGCCCTGCTCAACCAAAGCTGTTGCAATTGCTTTACCTATGCCACGAGTAGCTCCAGTTACTAGAGCGATTTTCCCTTCAAGACTCATTTTTGTCTCCAACAATTAATTCAAACAATTGTATCAATATCAATTAAGCAGATAGAGCCGCTTCAAAACCAGATAAATCACCTAAAGAAGAGGCAGCAAGACCTTTAACGATTCGCTTATTCAGTCCGCTCAATACTTTACCTGGGCCGCATTCTAGAGTTTCAGTTACACCCAGTTCAGAAAGCAAGATAACAGACTGAGTCCATAATACAGGCTCACTTAATTGAGCAACCAAGTTTGCTTTAATAACTTCTGGGTCTGATACAGCCTGAGCGGTCACATTTTGCACCAACACACAAGAGGGCGCATTGAATTCGATGGAGTTCAACTTTTCAGCCAACTTTTCGCCTGCAGGTACCATCAATTCACAATGAGAAGGAACACTAACAGGAAGTGGTAATGCACGCTTAGCGCCAGCTTCTTTAGCATTCGCCATTGCTGCTTCAACTGCTGAAACATGACCTGCGATAACCACCTGCCCAGGAGAGTTAAAGTTAACTGCACTAACAATACCCTCCGCTGCAGAACAAGCCGCTACAACTTTATCGTCATCTAATCCGATGATCGCCGCCATTGCCCCTTCACCTGCCGGAACCGCTTGCTGCATGTATTCACCGCGCAATTTAACAAGCTCAACAGCATCACTGAACGCCACGACACCAGAACATACCAACGCAGAATATTCACCTAAACTATGACCAGCAACATAATCAGGCTTAGCACCACCTTGTTGCTCCCAAAGACGCCACAAAGCAACGCTTGCCGTTAGAAGAGCTGGCTGAGTCTTATCGGTTTGACTCAACTTTTCAGCGTCATTTTGCACAAGATCCCATAAATCGTAACCAAGCACAGCTGATGCTTCCGCAAAAGTCTGCCCTATTACATCATGCTTTTCAGCTAAATCAGACAACATCCCTAACTGCTGAGAACCTTGCCCCGGAAAAACAAACGCTAATTTAGTACTCATTTAATCTCCTAACTATGAAGCCTTATCACAAAGTCGCGCTTCCATGGCAGAATATAAATCTGCTCGCGCTATATCAATGCCGTACTCGATTGCACCAATCATTGCTGGCACATCAGAACAACCATGACCTTTTACCAAATTGCCACGCACACCAGCTAAACAAGCACCATGTCTACGCTCAGTTTGGTAAAAAGTCTCGAACAAAGAGGAAATACCATCCACCCCTTTAAATTTCCCCATCAAAAAAGACAAAAGACCTTCCGATGCCTTTAATACTGCATTACCTACCATGCCATCACAAACAATGACATTTTTTTCACCTTCAAACAGCTCAGAACCTTCAGCATAACCAAGATAAGTGGGCCATTCTCTGTTAGATAAAAGATAGTCCGCCTCTTTAATAACCACACTACCTTTCGTACTCTCCACCCCAACATTCAACAAACCCACTTTAGGCGCTTCATTACTCAAGACTTCAACATAAGCCCCACCCAATTCAGCAAAACCAATCAGCATGGATGAAGGACAGTGAACATTCGCCCCCAAATCTACTAAACAACGCAAGGGGTTAGAATACAACTCCCTAATCAACGCAGGATAAAGCTTTGGTCTTAATAAGCCAAGAATGTGACGAGCAAGCGCCACCATCGCACCAGTATTCCCCAATGTTACAGCAACATCAGACGAGCCTTTTGCTAAAGCATCCAAGGATTGATAAAGCGTAGCATTACGACGACGAAATAAGGATAAAACGATCTCATCATCTCCATCAATTACGTCAGAGCAAGCTATCAGAGATAAACGTTCATTCGGAACTGGAAGGGATAATCCGGCATAAGGGGAATAATAAATAGTGATGGCCACATCATCATAACGCGAGAGAATTTCCTCAACACCATCAAATGCAATGCGGGGACCTAAGTCCCCGCCCATAGCGTCTAAAGCTACCCTGATCATGGGTATCTTAGTTACTCACCTTTAGGTGTAATAACTTGACGGCCACGATAAAAACCATCGGCAGAAACGTGGTGACGACGGTGAAGTTCACCAGTAGTCTGTTCTACAGATAGAGTTGCGCCTGTCAAAGCATCGTGTGAACGACGCTGGCCGCGACGTGAACGAGTTACTTTACTTTTTTGTACTGCCATTTTTGGAGCTCCTAACTTTACTTAGCCTTTAATTGGGCCAATATACTAAATGGATTCGGTTTTTCGTCATCCGGTGCGTCATCGGTAGACGAGGCATACTTTACAGCTGTTGGGTTGCAACCACTTTCTTCGTGATAAGCGACAATAGGTAAAGCAAGTATAATTTCTTGTTCCACCATATCTGCTAAGATTACGTCACCATCGGTCATGACAACAGGGTCGTAATCAGCCGGTATATTTTTCGCATGATCTTCGTCATAAACAAAGGCCAAAGATAAATCTAACGTCAGATCATGTGCCACAGGCCCCATACAACGTTGGCACACTAAGTGAACCTTCGTTGTTAATGAACCAGTCGCAATGTAGCGCCTATCCTCATCAACTCTAAAGTCTAGATGAATAGATACATCACCCTTATCTGAGGCCAATATAGCACAAAGCTCCTTAAATTGATTAAGAGGCATACCCCCATCAATCGCTGACTCATGGTTAGCGTATTTACGAGGGTCAAAATATTTAGGTAATGTGTCATTCAACATGGCGGCAGATAATATTGCCAAGGACTCTAATTGTCAAAGTCTAAGTGCTGTTTAAGCGTTTTTTTTCACTCTTTTAAGTTATTCGGCTCAAAAAAAAGTAAAATAACGTCTCATTCTAATTAAATGCTTGAATAACAATGCAAAAGATACTCATTTTAGGCTCCTCTTCTCCCTATAGAAAAGAGCTACTAGTACGCTTAAATCTTCCTTTTGAATGCCATTCACCGTCTATAGATGAAACACCATTTGACAATGAAAGCCCAGAGACACTAGTTAAGCGCCTAACAATAGAAAAAGCGTTTGCAGTCGATCAAGACCGTAAGAAATCAACTCAATCTCATGCCCTTATCATTAGCTCCGACCAAGTTGCCGTATTAGACAAACAAACATTAGGTAAACCACACACCTACCAAAATGCAGTTAAGCAGCTTTCTAGTTTTAGCGGTAAAAAAGTTAGCTTTCTGACAGGTCTTTGTCTGTTGGACCAAGAAGATCAGTCTTATCAATATGCGCTAAGCGAGTACCATGTGTACTTTCGAGAGCTAACACACCAAGAAATAGAAAGTTACGTGCAAATTGAGCAACCACTCAACTGCGCTGGAAGCTTTAAATGCGAAGGATTAGGCGTCAGTTTATTTGAAAGAATGGAAGGAGATGACCCTAACAGTCTAATTGGTTTACCTTTAATTTCTCTCTGTCGGTTATTACGAGAGCAAGGAGTAAACCCAATCAGTTCCTCTATATAAAACATACCGAAAATCAGAGCCCATATTAAGGCTTATAGCCTTTAGGGAAGGTGTAATAATTGGCTGCCGGAGTTTCTAAATCATCAATCGCTTTTAGCGTGATATCGTAGCCGAAATCAATCAGCTCTTTCGCCTTCCAAAACTCATAAAACCCTGAGATATCTTTTGGGATAGAAATCAATAAATCTGGTGGATAACCCGCTAATTTGTATTGCGTCAAAGACTCTTGCATTGTTTCAAACATCATATTGACGGTTTGTAATCGCCCCCAAGAATCGGAAGAGTATTTTGGTTTATCCTCATCCGAATCATCCTGCCCTTTATGAAAGAGCTTTTTTACACTTCCCCACCAAGCAGAGTCGTCTTCCTTATCATCTAGCTTTTCAAGCTCTATTTCATCAGGTATGCATTTCGCAGGGCCATTTAAATCAACCGCCACAATGTAATCTGCTGCAGCTGAGACACTTGGGGTAATTGGCAACGGGTTTAACACTCCACCATCAACATACAACTGCCCAGCTATCGAAACAGGTGCAACAATCGAAGGGATTGCGGAAGAAGCACGCATGGCTTCGATCAAATCTCCACGCTGAAACCAAAACTCTTTTTGGTTCAATAAATCCACAGCCACGGACGTATAATCAATAGGCAACGACTCAATATTTAAATCGCCTATAATGCTCTGGATTTTCTCAAAAAAGCGATCACCTTTAATGTAACCGCCATTCAAAAGAGATACATCAAGTAAGCGCAAAACACCCACTTTATCTAGGGATTCAGCCCACTCACGGTATTCATTTAATTTACCTGCGGCAAAAACACCACCGATAATGGCACCAATAGAACAACCCGAAATACTAATAATTTCATAACCACGTTCGTCTAACGCTTGAATAACACCAATATGTGCATTACCACGAGCTGCACCACTACCTAAAATAAGAGCAACAGTTTTTTTCATATTCATCAACACCTAAAACCTAAGGGCGCTCATAAACAAAGGAAACACGATTAACACCAAGTGATTCGCGACCAAGGTCAGCCAGATTAATAAAACGAACCTTCGCTTTCAGCTGATCACCCAAACCAGCTTCAATGGCATCAATAAGTTGATCCCCAGAGCCAATAGCAGAGCGACTTCCTTCTCTATTACTCGTCACAAATGCGATCACACTTTGATCACTAGACAAGTCTCGAACAAAACGACGAATCCGAGGAATATCTTGCGCATCCATTTGAGCGATAATACCAAATTCCGTATCTTGCAACTTAACAGGCTTTACCTGATCAAGACGAACCATAACATCGCCCGCACCACGACGATTCAAATATAAAATTTGATACTCCCCTGCTGAACCTTTAACAACAAGCAAAAACTGACTTTGGTCTGCACCATACAAAAGATAATCTTTAAAAAAGTTATTTGCCCAAGCGTTACTGCTGCCACAGCTACGGCTTTCACACTCAAATACAATCTCTTGTCCACTTTTTTGTAATCCTGCTCGGTAATGAGAATAAACCTCTCCCAAAAGCGCATTCCGGTTTATTTTATACAAAGACGTAAAGTGATCACCTTCTAAGCGAATAACTTCTTCTGGCTCCCAGCCGCTTCCCGCACGACGAATTTTACTAAGAGGCACCTCAACCAAAACGCTAACTTCTGATTGGCTTTTAACAAGTTGCGCATCACGATACGGATCAACTCTCGAAACATCTGCCGAAACAAAAGAACACCACAAAACCAACAAGCATAATATTCCACGAAACTTAGCCATATATTTTTCCTAATCGCCCATATTCAACTTAGGCTATGTAAATTAATTTTGATTAATAAAGCGTTTAATTTCCGTTGCTACACAAAAACAAGTGTCTGCCTCAAGATGAAAGTGATGATTCCCCCCTAACCACTGTAGTTTTATCCACGGAAACTGCGCGGCACGCTTTTCAACCAACAAATGGTCATCTTTATAAATACCGTCCCGAGCAATTAACGCCAATGTAGGACACTTAATCTCCTGAATAAAAGCTTCAATGCTCTCTTCATCCATTCTAAAAGGCGATGGGAAGGTTAGCTTGCCATCGTGACGCCATGTCCAAACACCTTCTGCATTTTGCTTCGCACCTCGCTCAACAAGTAAGCTCGATGCTGCTTTTGATAATTTAGTAAACCCATCCATACGAGCAAGCGTCATAGCTTCTTTTGTTTTGTAGCTCGTACCTCGATCTTTTCGATGTTTAAGCATCTTATTAATGGAGCGCTGTAAGGTCATGACTCTGTTTTCTGGTGAACCACTTAACGGCCCCATATTATCCAGAATCACCAAACCTCTTACTTTATCTGGCGCAATCGCAGCCACCAACATAGCCACAGCACCGCCCATGCTATGCCCAACCAACCAAACACTCTGATTCGATTGATTTAAGATCGACACCACATCCAACACATAATCCCATAGATGATAAAAACTGCCATCAGGACGATGTTGAGAAAAGCCATGCCCAGCAAGATCTAAAGCAACATGTGAGAACTCAGAAAAATGAGGAGATAAATTAGAAAAGCTAGCCGCATTATCCAGCCAACCATGCAATGACAAGATTTTTAAAGCAGAAGTGTTTTTTGGTAACCACTGCAAACCTGAAATTTCGGTATGCCTTAGTTTATAAACTATGTCATTTCCCATCGTACTTTTTACCAATAAATGAATGAAGTATGACTCGGCTATTCAACATCTAAGCTCAAACTAATAAGAGGCTAAAGTGCTGAAATTTTCCAACGGTATTGACAGCAAGCGCCAGCCAATAATTCCCCTTCAAGGGCAACCATGGTCGCAGTTTCCATCGAGAGATCTAGAGGCAAGGGTTCATCAACCAAATAATCAATTAACTGATAGGCAAAAGGCTGATGTGTTATCAGCAAAATCGTATTGTCAGCCTGCTCACCAAGCCAAGCTGCAACATTCATCGCTCGGCCATCTGGAGTGATTTCTGGGCAATCTTTCACCTCAACCGTCCCACCAAAGGTTGCAAGAAAGGTTTTCGCCGTTTGCTGAGCTCTTAAATACGGACTCACAAAAATAACATCAAGATGCTCAGCCCGTTCAACAAAAGCCTCTGCCGTCGAGATAACTTGCGCAACTCCTTTTTCTGTTAGTTTTCGTTGTGCGTCCTGACTGTGGCTATAAGGCTCAGCATGACCATGACGCAAAACGTATAAGCGCTTAAGCGTCTTCATCTATCTCTTCTTGCGGCCAAGGTTGGAATGGAAAAGGTTTTTCCTCTTCAGCGAAAGACAAAAATAAGAAAATCTGCTGAATAAAAGCCGTAACACTTTTTAACCATACAGATAACGTTTTCGGCTCATGCTTTGAGCCAAGTTTCACCAAGCTCACTATTACCAATAAGATGCCAAAAACGCTCATCACAATATTGAGCACCACCCAATAAACCAACATAAAAATCAAACGAAACCAAAAACCCTGATCAGCATAACCTGGCTTAGACATTGTTACTCTCCTCATTTGTCGCGAACTCCACATCCCATTTTTGCTCACCTGTCATCATTGAACCAATCAACGACTCAAGCTTTGCACCTTCAAATAATAGCTTAGATAAGCCTTCAGCCAACGGCATATATAAACCATGTTTATGAGCTTCTTCCACTACCATTTTTAACGTATTCACACCTTCAGCAACCTCTCCAATAGAACCGATTGCTTCTTCTAAATCTTGACCTGAACCAATAGCAAAACCAACACGATAGTTGCGGCTCAACGGTGAAGTACAGGTTGCGATCAAATCTCCCATTCCAGCCAAACCCAAGAATGTCATTGGATTCGCACCAAAATGTACAGCAAAACGACTCATTTCAGCCAAACTACGCGTCATAATCATCGACATGGTGTTTTCACCAACATTTAACGCCTTCGCAAGTCCACAAACAATCGCATAAATATTTTTGAGTGCGCCAGCGAGCTCCACACCTGCACTGTCTTTATTTTCATAGACACGAAACGCAGGAGATTTCAGCAACTCTATCGCTCTTTGTCTAACTTGATCATCTGAGCTAGCAATAACAGAGCCTGTCATTTGACCTGCTGCGATCTCTTTTGCCAAATTAGGACCACTCAGTACACCAATTTTTTGCGTGATAGGGTTTCGACGCAAAATATCACTCATTAGCTCAAAACGATTTGGATTAAACCCCTTTGTGGTACTGATTAAAATTTTATCTGCTGTCAACAAAGGCTCTATTCGCTGAACGACCTGCTCAAAAGACTTCGACGGAATTGAAACAAAAACCGTATCACTTTCTCGAATTGCTTGCTCCAAGTTCGACGTCGCCAGCAATTCACGATGCAATGGCGCATTAGGTAAATATCGATTATTCAACCCAGTTAAATTAATTTCTTCAACCTGCTCTTCATTTCGCATCCACTGGCTTACTTGATGACCATTGTTGGCCATAATATTTGCCAAGGCTGTACCAAAACTGCCGCCACCTAATACACATACCGAATGCTTCATAACCATAATTTCTCTTTGTCTATTAATATCATCTTAAGCCAAATTAAGATGAACAACTCACTTCTAATGACTTACCCCATTCAGGCACGCGCTGAGCAAGCGAATCCGACTCAGGGTGCTCATCGAAAGGAGAAGCCAGTACATTTAACAAACGTCTAAAAGGTAAATAATCACCCTGTTCCGCCGCCAAAATGGCACTGTGAGCCAAATAATTTCTTAGTATAAATTTCGGATTAACTTGAGTCATTGATTCGCTCACACTCTGCCAATCTGAACACCCAGCAATACGCGCTGCCTGATAGTCTTGCAACCAACTCTGTAGCCTCTGACGATCCACGACTTCATCAAGCAAAAGACTAAAACCATCCTTTTCAGAATAACTAAGCAAGCGAAAAAACACAGAGTAATCCATCTTCTCACTAGCTAAAATACTAAAAAGTGGCGGCAACAAGGTATGCACGTCTTTAGAGGAATTCAACCCAAGCTTCACCATCATCAATGCATCGTAATGGGTTTGTAATTCAACCTCATAACCTTGCAGAATGGCAACCAACTGATCTCGCTCTAAATGCTTTGAAAAACATTTCATCAAGCAGTTTAAATTCCACAACCCAATACCCGGTTGCCGAGAAAAAGCATAACGCCCTTCATAATCTGAGTGATTGCACACCCAATCCGGCTCATAGTCTTCCATGAATCCATAAGGGCCATAATCAAGCGTCTCACCAGTAAATGAGAAATTATCCGTATTCATCACGCCATGCTGAAAACCAACTGCTTGCCATTTAGCAATCATTCGAGCGGTTCGCTTCACTACCTCTTTGAGCATGTTTTCTAATGGAACGTCTGTTTTCAGAGAGTCTGGGTAGTAATGCTCAAGACAATAGTCAATCAGCTCGTTTAGCTGATCCTGCTTTCCCTGATAAAAGAAGTATTCAAAGTGACCGAACCGAATGTGCCCTTGAGCCACTCTCAACAACATAGCGCCAGCTTCTGGCTGCTCACGATAAACCGCCTCACGACTATCATAAAGCCCTAAAGCACGAGAAGTTGGGATAGACAAAGCGGCCATCGCTTCACTCGCCAAATACTCACGAATACAGGAGCGCAGCACTGCACGACCATCACCGCGACGAGAATAAGGCGTGGGCCCTGCACCTTTCATATGCAAATCGTATAAAAGACTGTCTTGACCTCGAACTTCTCCTAGCAATACACCTCGCCCGTCGCCAAGTTGAGGAGAAAAACCACCAAACTGATGACCAGCGTAAACCATACTTAAACTATGAGGCGCTGCATCTTCACCACTCAATAAACGCTTGGTTTGGGAGGACTTGATATCGATGAATAAAAACGTGGCGAGCGACTGATTAAATTCAACCAATCGCTGCTCAAGAAGTGGTTGAACGACTGTTTTCGATGAAAACATATCGCCCAACATTGAAAAGTGATGTTCTAAGTTCATCTTATCTCACTAAAAAGTAAGCGATGTTTATTGAGACATATCCACCATATATTCACAACGGATACTCTCACCGACAACTCTTTCTATTTCCGGAATCATAAAGGCGTCATCTTCACTTGCGAAGCTAACGGATTTACCTAATTCACCACCACGACCCGTTCGACCAATACGGTGAACATAATCTTCTGGATCTTCAGGTAAAGCATAGTTCACAACCAGCTCAACGTTGTCTACGTGAATGCCTCGCCCTGCCACATCAGTCGCAACAAGCACTTGAATAGAACCTTCTTTGAAGTTCTTCAGGGTTTTGACGCGCTTATCCTGAGCCACTTCACCAGATAAAATAGCGCAGTTAATATTCGCTTTACGCAAACGTTCAAAAAGGTCACGAGTTTCGTCGCGGCGATTGGCAAATATGATAGTACGTTGACCACCATTTTCTTCAATCAACTGCTTCAAGACAGGCCATTTCTGATCTGCTTCCACAGTATAAATAACTTGCTCAATGTTTTTGTTTGTCGCTTCCTTTGGCACAACAGACACTTCTTTCGGGAAGTAAGTCCATTGTTGAGCCAATGCTTGCACGTCTTTAGGGAAAGTTGCACTGAACAGCATAGTTTGTCGTGTTTCTTTATGCGGTGTCATGCGAATAATGCTTTTCACATCTGGAATGAAGCCCATAGACAACATACGGTCCGCTTCATCTAAAACAAGGCACTCCACTTTATTCAAAAGCACTTTACGATTTCGAGCAAAATCCAATAATCGCCCCGGAGTCGCCACTAAGATATCAACATTCTCAGTTTCTAAAGCAATTTTTTGCTTTTCATAACTCAAACCACCCACTAATGAAACAACATTCAAATGACAGTTTGACGTTAGCTTTTCAGCTTCATCGGCAATCTGCAACGCCAATTCACGAGTCGGAGCAATAATCAAACCACGCGCCAAGTTATTCGCACGTTTTTCTTCTAATGGGTAATCTAAGAAGTCACTGATCATAGCGATTAGGAAAGCCGCTGTTTTGCCTGTACCTGTTTGAGCTTGACCAATAATGTCATAGCCCTGCAAGGTCATCGGCAATGTTTCCGCTTGAATTTCGCTGCAGTACTCAAATCCCATTTCAGAAATAGACTTCAAAACACGATCAGGAAGGTTTAAATCATGAAAGCGCAACTTACCCTCAACTTCCGCTACTGGAAAGTCTTCAATAGACCAAATTGAAGCTTTTTTAGAACCACTCTGAGCCTCATCAACGGAATCAGGAGTTTGAGAGTCTTTTGCGTTTACTGGCTTTTCACTGTTGTTTCGAGGGCGCTTATTTGGACGGCGGCTACGCTTAGGTTTTACTGTTTTTTCTGATGACACTTCTTGATTTTGGTTTTCCATATTGGAATCTATACGCTTCTATAATGTTTTAAGGTTATATGTTTTTGATGATAAACATTTGTGTAAGGAGTGTACCTAATTGACAAGGCTTTATCACCCTTTGCTTTTTGTCTGGTGTGTTCATTGATATCGATAAGGCGGCAAACTACTAATTAATTGAGCCCCATAACGCTTTGTCTTTAAGCGCTTATCTAATATATGGATTTCACCAGAGTCTTTTTCATTTCTCAATAAACGACCAGTTGCTTGAACCAACCTCAAAGATGCATCAGGAATAGTAATTTCCATAAATGGGTTACCGCCACGTTTTTGAATCCATTCCGCCAGAGTTGCCTCAACAGGGTCGTCCGGAACCGCAAACGGAATTTTAGCAATATAGACTCTTGTTAAGTAATTTCCAGGTAAATCAACACCTTCAGCAAAACTAGCCAAGCCGAATAATAAACTTCCTTTGCCGTCATCAATCCGTGATTTATGAGAATCCAGAATAACGCGCTTGGATTGCTCTCCTTGCATAAGTAAAATTTCTTTCAACTTATCAGATAGAGACAAAGACACTTCTTCCATTTGTCGACGCGAAGAAAACAGAACTAGACTGCCTTTTGCAATATCTACTGATTTATTTACATAAGCAATAATTTCTGCCGTATGTTGCTCAACGCGGTTTGGCTCATTCTCCATATCAGGAACGATCAACAAGCCGTTTTCTTGAAAATCAAATGGGCTCAATACTCGCAAATATTCACTTTCAAGGGGAACACCGGAGCGCATATTAAAGCGATGAAACTGGTTGAGTGCCGTCAGTGTTGCAGAAGTCACCACAGCGCCAAAGCACTTATCCCAAAGTTGCTGTCTCAGTGTGTTTGCCGCCAAAATAGGAGAACCACCAAGTTCGATATCCTGCTCCATGCCTTGTCCAGATAAAACCAACCAACGAGCATTAGGCGGATAATTTTGGTCATCAACTATAGAATATAACCGCCACAAACTGACCGATTGCTCCAATCTACCCAAAATCACGCCCAATATTGGCTGCCAAGTTTCTGCTGTTTCCGGCGTAATTCCCATACCTTCATTTTGCTTGGTTTTCTTACATTCATCCTGAATGCTTTCGATGTTGTTAAATAGTTTCTGATAAGAGGTTTGTAGGCTGTAAGCCAATTGGCGCAGCTCATCTGGTATTAAACCAAACTCAAAACGATGCTGATTGTTTTCCTGGTCCAACCCTAAACCTTGAATATAAGGAGCTAAACCTTGTTGGGCATATTGAATAAAGTTGACAATACTTTGTATTTGCTGAGGAATTTTAAGTAAAAGCTGACCTGTTAAACTGACATCATCTGTTAGTTCTTGCTTGAGATTAACAAGATTCTTTTCCAATTGACGAAGCCAAACAATACTCTGCTGCAATCTAACTTCATGACGGAAATGACCAATCGCCTTATCTGGCAAATGATGACCTTCATCAAACACATAAATTGTTTCTTTCGGTGCTGACAAAATCGCACCACCAAGGGATAAATCCGCTAAAACCAAATCATGGTTTGCAATAATTACATCAGCCACTTCAATTTCGGCTCTCGCTTTAAAAAATGGGCACACTGAATAATTAGCACAATTTCGATTCGTACACTGCTGATGGTCTGTGGTTAAACGGCGCCAATCTTGCTCACGAATAACACCTTCCCAATTATCTTTATCGCCGTCCCAGCTACCTTTTTCTAACGCCGCATCCATTTCTTGATACAAAGCGGTATTCACATCATCCGACTGTAAATGCTGCTCAAAAAGCCCTGCAAACATATCATCAATAGCTTGTTCTTCTGAGCTTAAAAAACCCTCTAGATTATTCAAACACAAATACCGGCCTCGCCCTTTGGCTAAGGTATATTTGAAATTCAACTCGGTATGCTCAAGTAGGTCAGGCAACTCTTTGTGGAGAATCTGCTCTTGCAGCGCAACCGTCGCTGTTGAAATGACCAGTTTTAAACCACGTGCTTTCGCAATTGGAATGGCGGCAAGACAATATGAAAGCGTTTTACCGGTTCCTGTTCCAGCCTCAACAACAGCAACATGCTTTTCATCCAGCCTCTCGCCTTCCGTGCCTTGCTTAATATTCCCTAATGTACGAGCGATAGCACCTATCATTTGGCGCTGTCCAGCCCTTGGTTTATGGGACTTCGCATCCAAAGAAGCACGGTATGCGAGTTGAATTTGTTTTTTTAGTTCGTCTGAAAGCATTTATATCATTGAGATTAGTTAAGAATGCTGTATATAATAACAGTTACTGTATAAACAACCAGACTCCTTATGATTAAATTAACCAAAAGACAATCTGACGTACTAGAAACCATTCGTGAATTTATTAATGAAACAGGGTTTCCACCTACTAGAGCAGAAATCGCCCGTCGCCTTGGGTTTAAATCACCCAATGCTGCCGAAGAGCATTTAAAAGCCTTATCAAAAAAGGGGGCGATTGAAATGCTATCTGGCGCCTCTCGTGGGATTCGCCTCATTGAAGAAACCTCCAATGACGAGCCAGAGGACTTAGGCTTACCAATCATTGGAAAAGTTGCCGCCGGCTACCCTATTCTTGCTCAAGAGAACATTGACTCACATGTCAACATTCCAGCCAATATGTTTTCACCTCAGGCGGATTACTTCCTTTCGGTCTCAGGAACCAGCATGAAGAATATCGGCATAATGGAAGGCGACCTTCTTGCTGTTCACAAAACCAATACTGTACACAATGGCCAAGTAGTCGTTGCACGCATCGGTGATGAAGTAACAGTAAAACGCTTTGAGCAAAAAGGCAGCATTGTTCGCCTAATTCCTGAAAACGAAGAATACAATGACATCATTGTTGACCTCGAAAGCGAAGACTTTGCCATTGAAGGGCTGTCTGTCGGCGTAATAAGACAAGGCCTTTAAAAGTTTGTCAGCACCAATAGAAAAGCGAAGCATTTGCTTCGCTTTTCTAAATAACAACTAACGATCAATTAATGCAGAATTTTTGGTCGAAACTCTTCATTATCAAGATATTCAGCACCTTCATCAAAAAAAGACTCATCTGAGTAAACATAATCAATGCCTGCATGAAACATGCACTTTGCCAGTTCGAAGTAACGATCTTTCAAATAAGATCGAGTGTCGTCTGATATTTGCAATGTTGCTAGCGGTGTTGTTTCCTCACCATCTTCACTGGCTGGTCTCAGCACAATATCACCGTTCTCCAGCTCAACAATTTCTAGGTAGGACTCTTTCATATTCAATACTCTGATGACTCTTCTCTAAAACGCAAAATCAACTCAGCTAAATTCGCCAAATAGAAACCCACTGAAGCGCCCGCATCGTTGCCACGACCAATAAGGTTATTACTGCTCATAACTGACACAGTAGCACGACACTCCAACTGAGCAAGGTAAGCCTGCTCCAATTGAGCACACCAAGAATCTTTGCGATCACATAAATCGGCCAATTCACTCAATGCCGGCACAACCATGTGTTTGGATTCTGCCTCTTTCATAAGCACAGAAACCGTCAAAGAACCTGACAGCGAATAAGCAGATGAAATTTCCTTCAACAAGCCATTCAACGCACTTTTAAGTTGAAATATTGCTGAACTTTCTAGCCCAACACTTAACCACTTCTCACCTATATCTTGGCTTTGTTGAATAAAACGTCTTGCTGTATCAATTTTCTGATTAGTTAAACTTGCTAAACTAACACCACTCATTTCTTTTTGCCTTCCTCGATGGCCCATTTAGAGCCAACATAAAAGGCCTTCCAGCCAGTCGGTTTCCCTTCCTCTTCCGTCATAACATATTGTTCTTTGGTTTTACGGCTATAACGAATAATGGTTGGTCGACCTTCTGAGTCAGCAACTGGCGCCTTTGCAAAGAAATGGTATTTAGGATCAATTTGATCCATGTACGGTAGCAATTCTTTCACTAATGGTGCACGTGTTTCTCGTTTTCGAGGAAACTGACTTGCCGCAAGGAATAAGCCTGTCGCGCCATCACGCAATATGTAATGGTCTTCCACCTTGACACATGCTAAATCAGGCATTGGCACAGGGTCCATTTTCGGAGGCGCAGCTTCACCACTCTTCAAGAGCTTACGAGTGTTTTTACAATCTTCATTGGTACAACCAAAATACTTACCAAATCGACCTGTTTTAAGCTGCATATCAGCAGAACATTTATCGCACTCAATAACAGGACCATCGTAACCTTTAATTTTGAATGTGCCTTTCTCCACTTCATAACCAGAACAAGATGGGTTGTTACCACAAACATGCAGTTTGCGTTTTTCATCCATCAAATAGCTGTCCATTGCAGAGCCACAAATCTTACAACGTTGCTTATTAATAAGTGCTTTAGATTCACCTTCTTCGTCGTCAACGGCAACCGCTTCATCACCACGAACTAGGTTGATCGTTGCCTTACAGCGTTCTTTTGGTGGTAAAGCGTAACCAGAACAAGACATAAATACACCTGTGCTGGCCGTACGAATTTGCATAGGACGAGAACAAGTAGGACACTCAACATCCGTCGGCGTTGGCTCGTTCAGCATCATACCACCTTCAGGCGACTCTGCTTTCGCCAAAACACCACTAAAGTCTTTATAAAATGCGTTAAGCGTTTTAATCCAGTCTTTGTGGCCTTCTGCAATATCGTCGAGTTGCTCTTCCATTTGCGCTGTAAAACTGAAATTCATCAGTGAACTAAAGCTGTCTACTAGACGCTCAGTAACGATATCACCCATTTTTTCAGCATAAAAACGGCGATTCTCAACACGAACATACCCTCGGTCTTGAATCGTCGAAATAATAGAGGCGTATGTAGAAGGTCGGCCGATACCACGCTTTTCAAGCTCTTTTACCAAACTTGCTTCACTGAAGCGCGCAATTGGTTTAGTAAAGTGCTGCTCTGGTAAAAGCTCTTTTAAATCGAGATATTCACCTTTACCTACATCAGGTAGGATATTATCTTCACCTTTTTTGACAACCGTTTGCATGGCACGGGTGTAACCATCAAAACGTAAAATTCGGCCTTTTGCTTTAAACTCGTATTCACCACTGGTTACTGTAATTGTGGTCGAAGTATACTCTGCAGGCGTCATCTGACACGCCATAAATTGACTGCGAATTAAGTCATATAAGCGGTGAGAGTCTTTTTCCATACCGAGCAAATCATCCACTCGCACATTTACATCAGAAGGTCGAATCGCTTCATGGGCTTCTTGCGCCCCTTCTTTGCTGCTGTAACGAATAGGTTCTGCTGGTAAATAAGCTTCGCCAAAATGAGTTGAGATATAGCCCCTCAATGCCTCAACCGCATCGGCACTCAAGTTTGTCGAGTCTGTACGCATATAAGTGATGTAACCCGCTTCATAAAGCCTTTGGGCCAACATCATGGTCTTCTTAACACCGTAACCTAAACGCGTGCTGGCAGCCTGCTGAAGTGTTGAAGTAATAAATGGTGCAGACGGCTTACTCGTCGTCGGTTTATCTTCTCGGCTGCTAACTAGGTATTTGGCTTTCTCTAAACGGCCAACATGCTCATCAGATTGAGCCTGATTGACTGGTCGATATTCTTTGCTCTGATATTTGGTTGCTTCGAACTTGATCACTTCTTTCGAAGGTGTTGCCAACATAGCATCCAACTCCCAAAATTCATCAGGAATGAAAGCTCGAATTTCTTTTTCTCGCTCAACGATCAAACGAACTGCAACGGATTGAACTCGACCAGCAGACAAGCCGCGAGCTACTTTCGCCCATAATAAAGGAGATACCATGAAACCAACAACGCGATCCAAGAATCGACGTGCTTGTTGAGCGTTAACACGATTCAAGTCTAATTCAGAAGGTGTATCAAAAGCTGCTGTAATGGCTTTTTTTGTAATTTCATTGAAGACCACTCGCTTATATCGGCTATCGTCACCACCAATAGCTTCACGCAAATGCCAAGCAATCGCCTCACCCTCTCTATCCAAATCGGTCGCAAGATAGATAGTGTCAGCATTTTTAGCTAAGCGTTTTAATTCATCGACAACCTTTTCCTTGCCAGGAAGAACTTCATAATGGGCTTTCCAATGATTTTCTGGATCAACCCCCATTCTGGCAATCAACTGCTTTCTAGATTTAGCACTTTTATATGCAATCTTTTCCTCTGGGCTCATTTTACGCGTCAACGCAGCCTGCTTTGCACGCTCCTGAGGCGTTGATGAGGAAGTTGTACCTGTTGGCAGGTCTCGAATGTGCCCTACACTCGATTTAACAATAAAGTCATTGCCCAGATATTTGTTTATGGTTTTCGCCTTAGCTGGCGATTCCACGATAACCAGTGATTTTCCCATTGAACTGTGTAAGCCTTTTATAAATTAGGTCTGCAAATCCACATTGCACGAAGTTTAATCTCTTGGGGCGCTGATATTAAGCAAACACCTTTTATATGACAAGCGATCCCTGTATTGTTTCTCATATTATATCTTGCTGAACTTAGTATTTCTTATTTAACATACTGAATTCATTGCTTAAGGACAATCATGGCTACGCTTCAAATTTTAACAATTGCCTTTTTAATCATCATAGTCATCTTATCTGTGATCATTGGATCACGCGCACATCAAAAAGAAAAAGAGATAACGGCACGCCGAGTAAAACAATTACATCTATCAAATAGAGCCGATCGCATTGAACAACACATCAGAGGTATCAAGGACATTAACACAGATACCATAGCAACGGATGTTCTTTATGATTTTTATCTAGACACACTTCGCGAGCTTCTACAGTATTCTGATGACCCAGAAAAAACAGAAATTCGTATTGCCAAAGCAGAAGAAGGGCAAAACAGTGACGCCATTGAGTTTAGCCCCGAACCAGAAATATTAAATTTTCAAGAAAAGAGTAATTTAAAAGAGCGTTTAACCAAACTTGCCAAGCTACTACTTTACCTACGCAGGAAAGGCAGAATCAGTAACACCCATTATCAAGCTTGCTATGATTATCTAAGATGGTTAAATCTATGGCTTCAATTAAACCGTCAGCTCGTTCAAGCCAACAAAAACTTTGACGATGGTGACATGCGTGTAGCACAAACTCTTTATGGCGTTATTCTTTCACACATCAAATCAGACTCAGTGGAGCGACCTGAAAAGAAAATCTTAAACACTTTTGTCACAGATCGCATGAAAGCCATTCTCTCTCCGCAGATTGAAGCCATTAAAAACAGCGACAATCCAGAGGAAGCACTTGGGGGCTTAATTCAAAATATTGATAACAATAAAACAAGCACACAAGAGTCTGAAAAAGAAGAACTTTAAAAGCTTATTTATTTAGAACAGATGAAATGTCAGTCAATGAGAAAATCATCTTAGCAAGCTCTTCCAGTCCTTCTTTGTCCGCAGCCTCATTCCAATAAAGTGAAACAGACTCCGGCGTAATTTCAATTGCCTTTAATATTGCGCCATATTTTTCTAACGTCTTAATCGATGTCACTGTCAGAACAATGTTGTCACTAGACCACCAGCCATCTCCAACAGCCTGATACTTCCACACTTCATAAGGCAACAGCCAAATAACCTTTGGCAAAGAAGTTAACGCCTTTACACGATAAAACGAATAAGCAACAACTTTACACCTTTCCTTTGATTTATCCCACTTGTCTGGCAATTCAATTGATGTAAGCTGAACAATAAGACCAAGTTTTCGAGCCTGCATACGTAAATCCATACGATGTCGCTCTTTTTTAGAAGGCAAAACCCACAGCGCCGAACCCATTAAGGACAAGGTAATGAAGATAACGATAAAAGCAGTCATAAATAATGTTTTTCTCGGGTTTTAAACTAAAGTTAATAGTATCTTGTAAATTTGGAGGTTTTCTATGATGTATAACAGAATTCTACTCGCTGTCGATCTAACAGATGAAAGTATCAAAGTCGCCAACAAGGCGGTTGCATTGTGCCAAGCAACCGGCGCAGAACTCATCATGCTTCACGTTATTGAGTCACTTAACTACGCTTATGGTGGTGATGTACCTATTGATATAACAGACATCCAATCTCAACTTCAAGAAACAGCCAAAGAACGAATTTCTATTCTGGAAGCTCAATTATCTATTCCATTTAAAGAAAGCTGCATTACTCAAGGTGGTATAGAGAGTGAAATACACCGCATCGCCGAAGAAAAACAAGTGGACCTCATTATTGTTGGAAGCCACTGTCGTCACGGTTTAGCCTTATTACTTGGTTCAACCGCAAATGGGGTTCTTCATGGCGCTCCATGTGACGTCTTGGCTATTAAAGTCAGCAAAGACTAAGCACCTAAACATAGACAAAACAGCTATCCAAAGCAAAAAGGTGATGCGCTTGCATCACCTTTTTTGATTACCTAGCTACGCGTCCAGGTTGTGCCTTCACGACTGTCTAGCAACTCAATTCCTTGGCTCGTTAGCTCATCACGAATCTCGTCACTACGGGCAAAATTTTTGTCTTTTCGCGCCTGAGCCCTCTGCTCAATTAGCGACTGTATATCTGCTTCACTCAAGCCTTCTGACACAGTACTGTTTTGCAAGAAGTATTCAGGGTCCTGATACAACAAGCCAAGCAATTCAGCCAAAAAGCGCAATTCAGCAGCAAGAGAAATCGCTTTCCCAGCATCTTCGGTTTTCATCTTGTTCAATTCACGAACCAATTCAAACAAAACAGAAACCGCAACAGGTGTATTAAAGTCATCTTTCATAGCTTCTTCAAAGCGACCTGTGAAGTCACTAGGAGTATAAGTATCGGCGATCTTTTGATCACGCAATGCATTATAAAGACGCTCTAAAGCAACTTTCGCTTCCAACAAACTCTGATCTGAATAATCAATCGCACTGCGATACTGGCTAGACACCATAAGATAACGAACCACCTCAGGATTAAACTTCGCCAAGACATCTCGAACTGTGAAGAAGTTACCTAAGGACTTAGACATTTTTTCATTGTTCACACGAACAGCACCACAATGCATCCAGTAATTTACGTACTTTTCGCCTGTGCAAGCTTCGGATTGTGCAATTTCATTTTCATGATGTGGGAATTTAAGATCAGGACCACCGCCATGAATATCAAAATGGCTACCTAGGCAATTTGTCGACATAGCAGAACATTCAATATGCCAACCTGGGCGACCATTTCCCCATGGTGAAGACCAAAATACTTCACCTTCTTTTGTTTGTTTCCACAATACAAAGTCAGCCGGATGCTCTTTCGCTTCTTCTACATCAATTCGTGCGCCCGCCAACATATCTTCAAGCTTACGATTATTAAGCTTTCCATATTCTTTAAACGCACTTGCACGATAATAAACATCGCCAGACGTACCTTGATACGCAAAGCCTTTTTCTACAAGTGTTTGAATCATATCAATGATTTCTTGCATGAATTCTGTGGCTTTTGGCTCGCGATCAGGCATCTTATTACCAAGGCGCAATTCATCTTCTTGCTGAGCAGCAATCATTCGTTCCGTTAATTCTTTTGGCGTTTCATTGTTCTCTTGAGCACGTTTTATAATTTTGTCTTCAACATCAGTAATGTTGCGCACATAATTCAATTCATAACCAAGGTGGCGAATAAAACGGGAAATAATGTCAAAAGAAATCATGGCGCGCGCATGCCCAATATGACAATAGTCGTACACTGTATTACCACAGACATACATGCCGACCTTGCCTTCTACAATGGGTTTGAAAACTTCTTTCTTTCCACTTAAGGTATTAAAAACCTTTAACATGCGCTTATTTTCCTTTTGCTTCTATTTTTGCCCAAGAGTCACGCAATGTGACAGTACGATTAAATACCATGCCGTCTTCTTCTAAATCACGACAGAAGTAGCCTTCTCGCTCAAACTGAAAACCTTGACCCTTTTCTGATTCAACCAATGATGGCTCTGCTTTTGCTGCAGCAATCGTTGTTAAAGATTCAGGGTTAATAAAATCTAAGAAACTTTTATCTTCGTAATTAGCATCTGGGGCTTCGTTAACAAACAAGCGATCGTAAAGATTCACTTTTGTATCAACAGCGTGTTTCGCACTTACCCAATGAATTACGCCTTTTGGCTTATAGCCTTCTGGATTCACACCCAATGTATTTTCATCGTAACGACAAAGTAGCTCAACCACTTCACCCGCTTCGTTTTTAATGGCTTCATCACAGGTAATTACATATCCACCACGAAGACGAACCGCACCTTCAAGCGTTAAACGTTTCCACTTACGCGGGGGAACTTCAGCGAAATCCGCTGCGTCTATGTAAAGATTTTTGCTGAACGGTACTTCGCGCGCGCCCGCGTCTTCGTTTTTAGGATGGTTATTTACCGTGAAGATTTCTTCTTTATCTTCTGGGTAGTTTGTCAGCGTTACTTTGATTGGATTTAACACAACCATGGCACGGTTCGCATTTGCATCTAAATCTTCACGAATTGCATGTTCTAACATGCCAACATCAACCACACTGTCGGACTTGGTCACACCAATACGATCACAGAAATTACGGATAGATTTAGCTGTGTAACCACGACGACGTAAACCTGAAATTGTCGGCATACGAGGGTCATTCCAACCATTTACATGATTTTCATCCACCAGCTGCTTCAATTTACGTTTACTTGTTACCGTGTAATTTAGGTTCAAACGAGCAAATTCGATTTGTTGAGGGTGAAATGTTCCCAACGTTTCCAAAATCCAATCATAAAGAGGACGGTGATCTTGGAATTCCAATGTACAAATAGAATGTGTCACTTGCTCTAAAGCATCGGATAAACCGTGGGTGAAGTCATACATCGGGTACACACACCATTTATCACCAGTTTGATGGTGATGAACATGGCGCACACGATAAATGATAGGATCACGCAAGTTAATGTTAGGACTTGCCATATCAATCTTGGCACGTAATACCACTTCACCATCTTTGTATTTGCCAGCCTTCATATCCATGAATACAGCCATATTCTCTTCCACGCTACGATCGCGGTATGGGCTGTTTTTCCCTGGCTCTTTCAAGGTGCCACGGTATTCACGCATTTGCTCTGCATTCAGTTCGCAAGTGTAGGCTTTGCCTGCTTGAATAAGCTGTACGGCAAAATCAAATAATTGATCAAAATAGTCAGAAGCGAATTTTGGCTCTTCTTTCCATTCAAAGCCAAGCCACTCAACATCACGTTTGATAGATTCAATATATTCAACACTTTCCTTTTCAGGGTTTGTGTCGTCAAAACGAAGATTACATTGACCATTGTAACGTTGCGCCAAACCAAAGTTTAGGCAAATGGATTTAGCGTGACCAATATGTAAATAGCCGTTTGGCTCAGGTGGAAAACGAGTAAGTACTTTTCCTCCGTGCTTGCCGGCTTCGTTATCTTTATCAATGATTTGGGTAATGAAGTTACCTGGTTTTGACGTTTCTGACATGTTAGATGTAAGTCCCGATAAATGTTCGTCTGACGATAATGATTACTTTGACCGACAAGTATATATGATTTAGGTTTCCATAGGATATTGAGACACTAAATCTTTTACCTATTTTCTTAATTTTTATTATGAAGCCGGAAAACTAAAGCGTATATTTCGCGATAAAAAATACAGTCACACCAACAAAGATGGTCAATAGTTGATGCTGCCGCCAAATTCCAACAGCGAATGCGGCAAAAGCACCAACCAGCCAAGGGCTATTTATGGATATATTCATCTGCCTCTCCGTCATAAAAACCATCGGAGTAATAATGGCAGTCAACACAGCAACAGGAACAAACTTCAGCGCCCTTTCCACGAAGACAGGCATAACCACCTTGTGAGCTCGTGCGAACAAAACAAATCGCACACCAAAGGTCACAACAAACATTCCCAAGATAATAAGAACCGATTCTAGCAAGCTCACTGTTTATCTCCTTGCACAGTTTGATCTGTTGCAGAGCGAGGACGAACCGATTGATCTGAAGCAATGGCTATATCTGCTAGATATCCAGCAACAACACCAATCACAGCAGATACCAGCAAACCAAGGTTATTAGGCAACTCAAACAACACAATGGAAGAAACGCCAGCCGTTAACATGCAAAACCAAAAAGGGCTGTGTTTTAAATACGGGGTAATTATGCCAATAAAGGTCGCCACCATCGCAAACTCCAATCCCCATTCGCTCATTCCCGGAATCAGCTCCCCAGACAAAACACCTAAAATGGTTGTTGTATTCCACATCAGATAAAACGCGACAAAAGAGCCTAAATACACTTTATGTCCTGTTTTTTCATCGACCGAGCCAATCTGATACATAGGCCGCACTGCAGCATAAGTTTCATCAACCAAACCAAAACCCATGATAAAGCGCAGGGACATAGGCAAATGCTTCACGTATTTAACCATATCAGCGGCATACAAAAGATGTCTAAGATTCACAATAAAAGTAGTCGAAACAATGACCCAAATCGGCGCATGAATCGCAATCAATCCCAACGCAACAAACTGAGCAGAGCCCGCAAAAACAATAGCTGACATAGCGACAGCAAACCATGGACTCAAACCATAACTTGAAGCCAATGAGCCAAACAAAAGACCAAAAGGAACACCACCGAGAATCATTGGCATGGAAACCACTACCCCTCGTTGCATGTGTTGTCGTGTATTCATATATTCTCGTCCCTTCCCGCGAAGCCTCTCAACTTTTTTTTTAATATTTTTTCCATGTAAACATCCGCTCTTTCATATAAAGAAGGTTTTGGTGGAGGCATTTCAACAAAGCCATTCTTATCATAAAGCCCCTTAGCCGCTGTTAAGCAAGAAGCCGTTTCGAGTGTTAACTTCGCCATTCCCACAGATTGTGCAGAATCAATCACATGAGACAACAAAGCCTGAGCAATACCTTTACCTTGGCAGTGCTCTGCAACGGACAACTTCAAAATTTCTCCTGTTTGCCCATCATCATGGGAAACTAAGACAATCGTGCCGAGCACCACATCTTGCTCATTCATTTCTCGTGTTGCGACCCATACTCTTCCATCATATTGAGAGGCGTATTTTAAAGGGCTCTCTAAAAGCGCCAGATCATGCTCTGAAATCTGGCTAGGAAAATATCGCTCCAGCCAAGCCATATTGAGGTCATAAAAGCTTTTTTCATGATGACGACCAAGCTCAACAATATTGAACGGCGACAATCTGTCTATTACTTTATTTGCCAAACCCTTGCTCAAAACCCTTTCTTCTAATGCTGCTAAGCCCGCCATGAAGTTATCACTGCTAAAATCCGTGAATTGCTCAATCACCACCTTCATTTCTTCCAATACTGGCTCAACTTTATTCATGGCATCTAAGCCTTTTTCAGAAAGACTCAACAATGAACGCCTTTGGTCATCCTCATCTGCCACTTTCTCGAGTAAATCTTCCTTTAGCATTTTCACCGTTTGCTTGCTAACAGCCGGATGGCTTAGGTGCAAACTCTCCGCGATCTCCATCACAGACAAACCACCCGTGCCATGCAAGAGCCTAAGAATAGGAAAATAGGTAGATGAAATAGGCACATCACATTGCAGATAAATTTCTTGCACTTCCGTAAACAAATAATCACTTAAACGCTTAAGCCGACTCCCAAGCGTCAGCACGCCAAATTGCTGCATTATTTTGATTCCCAAAAAAGATAAATTAAAGTATGTAACCGGTTACGCATTTTAATTTATCTTACATTTGATCTCATTACAATCCTCTTCCCTTCATTTCAAAACACACTTCTTATTCAAAGCACCATTGATTGATTTGATAAAACATAAGGTCTGTTATACTTCCGCGCCATCAGCATCTCTCTATTTAAACTAAACGCCATCATGAGGAAATAAACATGTCAGAAAAAGCCATCGTGGTGTATTCAGGTGGAATGGATTCTTTTACTGTTTTAAATACCGCAATCCAACGTGGATTAGACGTTTACGCCTTGTCCTTTAATTATGGTCAAAAGCACAACAAAGAATTAGAAGTTGCTGCATTGGTCTGCAAGGAATTAAGCATCCCTCACAAGGTTGTCGACATTACGGCGATTAATAGCTTAATGTCGAATTCTTCCTTAACAGGTGACGCAGATATTCCAGAAGGTCACTACGAAGACGAGAATATGAAATCAACGGTTGTACCTAATCGCAACATGGTTTTATTGTCTATGGCGATTGCTTACGCCGTCTCCTTGGAAGCAGATAAAGTGTATTATGGCGCTCATTCTGGTGATCATCACATTTACCCTGATTGCCGCCCTGAATTTGTTGAAGCAATGAATGCCGTTTCGAAAATTGCTAACTACCAATCTGTCGAAATTGTCACGCCCTTCTTATACTCTTCTAAAGGAGAAATTCTAAAAGCAGGATTAGACATGCAACTAGACTACGGCAAAACATGGACTTGCTATAACGGGCGCGAAAAGTCCTGTGGTAAATGTGGTGCATGTTATGAACGCCTAGAAGCTTTCACAGAACAGAACACCGCCGATCCATTGGATTATGAGGCATAAACGCCTTTAGATTAGGCTTTATCTCATCCACTGTGGCGTCTTTGCTAACAAACACATAAAATACGCAACATTAATTAGATAACCATTAATACTTTTAGCCATTTTTAGAACAAGGAATATACAATGATCATTTTACATACTAACCACGGCGACATTCACGTAGAGCTAGATTACGAAAAAGCACCAAAAACTGCGAAAAACTTTGAAGAATATGTTACTGCTGGTTTTTATGATGGCGTAATCTTCCACCGTGTCATTAATAACTTCATGGTTCAAGGCGGTGGTTTTGAAGTAGGAATGACGCAAAAAGAAACACGTACAAGCATCGAAAACGAAGCGGATAACGGTCTAAAAAATGAAATCGGCACATTGGCGATGGCTCGTACAATGGACCCACATTCTGCTTCTGCACAGTTCTTCATCAATGTTGCTGACAACGCTTTCCTAAACCACACAGCGAAAACATCTCAAGGTTGGGGCTACGCGGTCTTTGGTAAAGTTACTGCGGGAATGGACGTTGTTAATAAAATCAAAGAAGTGAAAACAACAATGAAAGCTGGACACCAAGACGTTCCAGTGGAAGATGTGATTATAGAAAGTGCTGAACTCGTAAAATAATGATTCGTTATTTTATTTCAGATCTGCATCTTAGCGACAAACGCCCGGATCTTATCCGGGCGTTTGTTCTAATGATGGAAGAACTCACCGCTCGAAACGAGAAAGCTGAGCTCTATATTCTTGGCGATTTTTACGAAGCCTGGATCGGTGATGACTTTCAAGCCGATTGGAACACCATCATAGAAAACGCCCTGCTTAACCTTTCTCAATCCGGTATCAAACTGTATTTCCTACATGGCAATAGAGATTTCTTGATTGGTGATGCATGGCTAACTCGTGTAGGTGCCAAACTTATACAAGAGCAAACGTTATTGCCGCTGGAAAAAGGCTGTGTACTTCTTACTCATGGCGATGAATATTGTCTAGACGATGTGGCATATCAAAAATTCAGACAAACAATACGTTCAAGCGCTTGGCAAACTCAAATACTGGTTTTACCGTTAGAACAGCGAATTGCCCTTGCAGCTCAACTCCGTAACGACAGCCAATCCATGGCATCGGAAAAGTCCATGTCGATTATGGATGTTACCGAAGCCGCCGTCCAAAGCTCACTTGATACCCATCATTGTCATAACCTGATTCACGGCCATACGCATCGTCCAAACATACACCACACTAAAAATACACTACGCTGTGTATTAGGTGATTGGGATAAAAACGTTTACTTGGCAAGTATTGAAGGGAATCATTACTCTCAATCTAAATCGACCGCAGAAGACTTCAACAAAGCTGGTTTGAAATCACTTCTAGTTAGTCATGAAGAAACGCTTTACTAAAATCTTAAAAGTATAAAACGAATGAGTAGCCCAAAATAAAATGCCAGCTTCTGCTGGCATTTTATTTTGGGCTTTTCCTTGTTAGAAAAATTTTAACAGATCTCTCACCCACTCGGTTTCAGCTGAGTTTCTAGATCGTTCAAATTCAATGTTGCGATTGTGAACCATGGTCATCGCATGAAAAAACGCATTATTCATAATCATTGGTGGCAACTGAACACCATAGGTTTTACGCCAATGTAGGCTGGCTTTAGCAATCAACACCTGATACAAAAAATCCAACTCTAACGAACCTTTGTACATTGCATTAATATCGACAACCGGATTAACCTTCATTATTTCTAAAAGAAGCCAATAGGTTACATCCGGCAGCGTTTCGCTTTTCTGTGTTCCCATAATATCCTCCAGAATAACTGTTACATATTATGAGTTTAGCAGCATGCTAAAAATTCACAGAAAAATTTACCCTTCACGATATTTTGCAGATTAAGCGGCTTTTGGAGGCCCACTGTGCATACGGAACTCTGTATCTGGCTCTGTAATTAGCTTTTCTTCTAGCTCTCTGAAAAAAGCCACACGATCATCAATTGGTTCATTCGCGTATTCTTGAGCAAGCATTAGATAGTCTTCAAAGTGTCTTGCTTCTGATTTCAACAAAGAAATATAGAACTTAGACAATTCTTCATCCAAATGCGGTGCAAGAGCAGCAAAGCGCTCACAAGAGCGAGCTTCTACAAAAGCACCTATAATCATGGTATCTACAAGGCGAGCTGGTTCGTGAGTTCGGATATGTTTACGCAGCCCATCTGCATAACGCGAAGCCGTTAAATGCTCATAGGCTACGTCACGTTTGCGCATGATTTTGTGAACTTGTTCAAAATGTAGAAGCTCTTCACGGGCCAAACGAGACATTTTATGCAACAAATTATCCCTATCAACGTAACGATACATTAGACTCATTGCAGTACTCGCTGCTTTTTTCTCACAGTGAGCATGATCAATTAATAACAAGGTTTGATTCTCAAGAGCCCAATTCACCCATGTTTTCGGTGATTCACACGGAAGAAACTCAACAAGCTCTGGATACGCTGATAACATTACTCTACCTTTTTATGTTAAAAAACGTGATTATACTCCCTAATGAACTCTTAGGCAGCAACGTCTTGATTTGGATATTAAATTCGTAATGAATGATTTTTATGACCATACCAAACTGAAAATTGGCCAGCAGGTCGGTGTCGAACTCGATCCCTACATTTTAAACTACCCAATGGACGAGAAAAAAAGCACTTGGGTCGCCGATCAAGGCGGCCGACCTTTTGTGTTACGGTTTTTTCAGCCAAATAAAGGAAAAGTCGATACTTTCCTGCAAAACGCTCGAAAGTATGCGACGGTTAAGCACTCAGCCGTTACGCCAAACTACCCGCCTTTCTATTCTAATCTTTGGGTATTTTCATGTTCTGCCGTTTGTGGTGGCGAGAATTTATACAGTTTTTTAGGGAAATACCCTGACGGCGCGCCATTAAATGTAGTCATTAGCTTATTTGACAACATTGCCAAAGCCTTAGACCAAATTCATCAAAACAACCTTTTTCACGGGCACCTAGATTTAAGCTCGATACACGTTGTTAATGGATTAGGGGTAATGACTGGTTTTGGCGCTTACAACTGGATGGATCGAATTGGTGAAGATGAAATGGATTCTCGCCTTTTCCCACCAGAATACTTAAAAGCCAAACAGCAACGCACTATTGCATCTGATCGTTTTGCTTTTATGAAACTACTTATAGCGACATTACTGGGTGAGTCTATATTAGATAAAGATTTCTCCACCAATCTACCAGACTCGCATCCATTATTAAGCGATGCTGTCTGGAATCGATTATTAGATTGGAGCCGTGAAGGAGTACAACACAGACCTAAGTCGTTAATTGAAGTCATTCGAGTTATTCGTGCTGACTTATACAAACCCCAAAGCGGTAACTACTCACCTGCGAAAAAAGCAGTAAAAGGCTATGTTCGCAGAAACCAGTCTAAAATCATTATTGCCAGCACAGTTCTTATTTCAAGTGTGGTAGCGGCAGCCGTTTTATGGCCAAACTCTGAAGAAATCGTAGAAGAAGCGCCTGTAGCAATAAAAGTGGAAGAAGTAGAAGAAGAATCTTCTTTTGAAACACTTCCTCAAATTTTAGAAGAGCCACTCATCTCGGGCGGCACAGCCCCTAAAATCGAGAGAATTCCACCTTCGACCTTTTTAATGGGTGATCAGAACCGAATGGGCGACGACAATGAAAAGCCCGTTCATGAAGTTGAAATTCCTAATGGTTTTTATATCAGTAAATATGAAGTCACTTTCGACCAATATGATAAGTTTGCCAAAGAAACTGGTCGAGATTTACCACCAGACAATGGCTGGGGGCGCGGCCAACGCCCTGTTATCAACGTAAGCTGGTATGACGCAAAAGCCTATACTGCTTGGCTTTCCAACCAGACCAATGCTGAATATCGTTTGCCTACCGAGATTGAATGGGAGTATTCAGCAAGAGCCGATTCTAACACCGCATTTTGGTACGGCAACACGGTAAGAGCTGGATACAGTGTTTGTGATAGCTGCGGCAGCCAATGGGATGGTATTTCAACAGGCCCAGTAGGCAGCCAAGCCAGCAATCCATTAGGTTTATTCGATATGCACGGCAACGTGGCTGAATGGATTGAAGACTGTTATCACGACAGCTACGAAGGCGCTCCAACCAAAAATCAGGTCTGGCTAGCCAATCAATGTGACACGCGCGTTATTAAAGGCGGCTCTTGGTTCGATATCCCTAGAGTGGGAAGAAGTGCAACAAGATACCGTGCTGAGCCAGACCTAAAAGCCAGTAATTGGGGGTTTAGAATCGTCCGCATCATTCAGGAAAATGACAATATCGCTAAATCGGAATAATTCCACTAAATGTCACCTATTCGAAATTGTTATGGCGCTTAATAAGTCTTTCGTTCTTTTTTTCTATAAAATAGGCAAATCATAGAATTATGAAGTCTTTATATGATTTGCTTTTTTATGGATAAAATCATGACTTCTAAACATCAGCTATCATTAGTAGCTAATGTTAATGCTCTGAAAGACGCGACCAAATTAGAGTCGCCTCAATAGACAAAACACAGAGTAACTAAATCTAATTATTCATACAAAAACCGCTAATCAAGGGATGACACAGGTTGGAGATCGATATCTTAGATGTCGGAAAGTCAAAACCAACTCCTCTCTCCCTTTTGATAGAAAATAACATTAACCATCATTCAGAGGTGCAAATGAGCCTGTATTTAGAGTACTTAAAAGAAATTGAAGAGCGAAAAGGTCAAGACCTGCATCCTAAACCAATTGACGGCGCTGACCTTTTAGCGGAAATCATTGAGCAAATTAAAGATACAGGGAATCAATATCGCGAAGATTCTCTTAACTTCTTTATCTACAACACTTTACCAGGTACAACCAGTGCCGCTGTTGTTAAAGCTAAGTTCCTTAAAGAAATCATTCTAGGTGAAGAAACGGTTGCTGAAATCACACCTAAATTCGCTTTAGAGCAACTATCTCACATGAAAGGCGGCCCTTCTGTTGAAGCCTTGATTGATCTTGTATTATCTGATGACGCTACTGTTACTAAACTATCAGCGGAAGTTTTAAAAACTCAAGTATTCTTATACGAAGCAGATATGGAACGCCTTGAATCGGCTTACAAAGCAGGCAATACGATCGCTAAAGACGTTCTTGAAAGTTATGCGCAAGCTGAGTTCTTTACTAAATTACCTGAAATCGATGAAAAAATTGAAGTTGTTACCTACATCGCTGCAGAAGGTGATATCTCTACTGACTTGCTTTCTCCTGGTAACCAAGCTCACTCTCGCTCTGACCGTGAACTTCATGGTAAATGCATGATCACTCCTGAAGCTCAGGCAGAAATCAAAGCATTGCAAGCGAAGCACCCTAACGCGAAAGTTATGCTCATCGCAGAAAAAGGCACAATGGGTGTAGGTTCTTCCCGTATGTCTGGTGTGAACAACGTTGCACTTTGGGCTGGTAAGCAAGCTAGCCCATACATTCCATTCGTTAACTTTGCACCTGTTGTTGCGGGTACAAATGGTATCTCTCCTATCTTCTTAACAACTGTTGGCGTAACTGGCGGTATTGGCTTAGACCTTAAAAACTGGATTAAGAAAGTAGATGCAAATGGCACTCCAGTGGTAGATGCAAATGGCGATGCGGTTCTTGAGCAAACATACTCTGTAGAAACTGGCACAGTATTAACCATCGACACTAAGAAAAAGAAACTTTACAACGGCGACAAAGAGCTCGTTGATGTTTCTTCTGCTTTCACTCCTCAGCAAGTTGAGTTCATGAAAGCGGGTGGTTCTTACGCGGTTGTATTCGGTAAGAAACTACAAACGTTTGCTGCCGAAACACTAGGCATGGAAATTCCTGCTGTTTTCGCTCCGGCACAAGAAATCTCTCATGATGACCAAGGTCTAACGGCTGTTGAGAAAATCTTCAACAAAAATGCCGTTGGCGTTACATCTAAAAAAGCCCTTCATTCTGGCTCTGATGTTCGCGTTAAGGTCAACATCGTTGGTTCTCAAGACACAACTGGCTTGATGACTTCTCAAGAACTTGAATCAATGGCGGCGACAGTTATTTCTCCAAGCGTTGACGGTGCTTACCAGTCTGGTTGTCACACAGCGTCTGTTTGGGATTCTAAAGCGCAAGCAAACATTCCAAAACTTATGTCTTTTATGAACAAGTTTGGCTTGATCACAGCGCGTGATCCTAAAGGCGTTTACCCGCCAATGACAGACGTTATTCACAAAGTATTGAATGACATTACTGTAGATGACACTGCGATCATCATTGGTGGTGACTCTCATACTCGTATGTCTAAAGGTGTTGCATTCGGTGCTGACTCAGGAACAGTTGCATTGGCACTAGCAACAGGTGAAGCAACTATGCCGATTCCTGATTCTGTAAAAGTTACCTTTAAAGGTACGATGAAGGATCACATGGACTTCCGTGACGTTGTACACGCAACTCAAGCACAAATGCTTAAGCAGTTTGGCGGCGAGAACGTCTTCCAAGGTCGCGTTATCGAAGTGCACATTGGTACATTGCTTGCCGACCAAGCCTTCACTTTCACTGACTGGACTGCAGAAATGAAAGCGAAAGCTTCTATCTGTATTTCCCAAGATGAGACTTTGATTCAATCTCTTGAGTTAGCGAAAAAACGTATTCAAATCATGATCGATAAAGGCATGGAGAATGAAGCGAAAACACTTCATGGTCTAATTGCTCTTGCTGACAAGCGTATTACTGACATCAAATCTGGCGAACAACCTGCACTTTCTCCAGACAACAATGCGAAATACTACGCAGAAGTGGTTGTTGATCTAGACGAAATCGTTGAACCAATGATTGCCGATCCAGATGTAAACAATGACGATGTCTCTAAACGTTACACTCATGACGTGATCCGCCAAGTTTCTTTCTACGAAAGCAAACCTGTAGATCTAGGTTTCGTTGGTTCTTGTATGGTGCACAAGGGCGACATGCAAATCATCGCTCAAATGCTACGTAACATTGAAAAGCAAAGCGGCAGCGTAACATTCAAAGCGCCATTGGTTGTAGCTCCACCAACATACAACATTGTTGATGAGCTAAAAGCTGAAGGTGATTGGGAAATCCTTACTAAATACGCAGGTTTTGAGTTTGATGATTCTAAGCCAAAAGGCGAAGCTCGTACTAAATACGAAAACATTCTGTATCTAGAGCGCCCTGGCTGTAACCTGTGCATGGGTAACCAAGAGAAAGCAGAACCTGGTGATACGGTTCTAGCGACTTCAACTCGCTTGTTCCAAGGCCGTGTAGTAGCAGACTCTGCAGAGAAGAAAGGTGAATCTCTACTAGGTTCTACTCCTTTGGTTGTTCTTTCAACTGTATTGGGACGCTTCCCAACTATGGCTGAATACAAAGCTGCAGTTGAAGGCATCAAGTTGACGGACTTCGCTCCACCACTTGAAGAAATGAGCACAGCACCAGAGCTAATTTCTGCGGTTAATGTTTAGTTTTTAAAATAGTTTAGTACTAATTTAAAATACGTTAAAAGCCTCACTTTGTTAAAGGTGGGGCTTTTTTATTGCATAATCAGACAAACATTAGGCGGTGGTTAATGCACACCCTAAGCATAGCTCAGGGATGAGGCGGATCATCTAACTCCCCTCTAACAACATAAGCTATCAGAGTTTCCTATATTAAAACCTTGATAACGACCTACTCTCACATGAGATCTTCCACAGTACCATCAACGATGGCGAGCGCCCACGGCAAATAAAAAGTCACTTCTGAGTTTTGGGTGGAATCAGGTGACTCAAATTTTAATTGACACTAGGTAGTTTCCATCTTTAAAAACATTTATTTGAGTCATAAAAAAGCCCTGACAACATAAGCTATCAGGGCTTTCTATATTAAAATCTTGATAACGACCTACTCTCACATGGGATCTCCCACACTACCATCGGCGATGGCGAGCGCCCGCGGCAAATAAAAAGTCACTTCTGAATTTTGGGCGGAATCAGGTGACTCAAACTTTAATTGACACTAGGTAGTTTCCATCTTTAAAAACATTTATTTGAGTCATAAAAAAGCCCTGACAACATAAGCTATCAGGGCTTCCTATATTAAAATCTTGATAACGACCTACTCTCACATGGGATCTCCCACACTACCATCGGCGATGGCGCTTTTCACTTCTGAGTTCGGGATGGGATCAGGTGGTTCAACGCCTCT